>JABDKH010000200.1 GCA_013002345.1 Rhodothermales bacterium | reverse complement strand
CGATCGGTGAAACGTACTTTCTCGGGTCCGCCGCTCCTTCCACGTGGGAGGAGATACGGGACGCGACGGTTGACGTACTTGGCCGCCGCGTTCTGACGATTCGCGTTCCACCCGTCGCGGTTCGGCTCGTCGGCACCCTCACCGAAAAGGTCGCCTCCCTGATCGGGGAGTACCCACCGCTGAATCGCGAGAAGGCGCTTGAAATCCTTGAGGCCTGCAAGGCGTGTTCGAGTCAAAAGGCCGGCTCACACTTTGGATACAACCCGAAGGTGTCGCTGAACAAAGGGATCAGAAGCACAATTGAATGGTACCGGCAAACGGGGTGGATGCGGTAGGATCATGTTCATGGCCGCAGCCGGATGCGTACGGCGCCGCTCCGAAACGAATCAGTAAACATCATGCATGACGAGACCAGACTGGGATTTAATACCGGGTATGTAGAGCAGCTTTACCGGCAGTATCTGGATAATCCCGAGAGCGTAAGCGAAAGCTGGCGTGAGTTCTTTGCCGACTATCGGCCCAGTGAGTCCTTCGTGGCGGCAACTGAAGCCCGCAAGGCGGTCGTCGCGGCATCCGGCGAGCTGGAGGCGGAGGTTGCTGCGGCCGGCCTCACGGCCCGAGAGGGCGACGGAGCGGTGTCGCCCGCCGAGCCTGCCGCCGCAGAACTGGAATTTGAGGCGGAGATCAAACCCCTGCGCGGCGCTTCAGCGAAGATCGTCGAAAACATGGAGGCCAGTATCCATGTCCCGACGGCAACATCGGTTCGCACCTTCGCCGTGAAGCTGATGGCCGAAAACCGGAAACTCATAAACGACTACCAGAGGAATTCAGGGGGAGAGAAGGTTTCGTACACGCACATGATTGCCTGGGCGATAGTGCAGGGCCTGCGTGCGTTTCCGAGTATGTATACGACGTTTCGTCGCGTCGATGGTAAACCGGAGCATGTGATTCCCGAAGCGATCAACCTGGGCCTTGCTATCGACATCGAGCGTCGCGGTCGGCGGACGCTCATGGTCCCGAACATAAAGAACGTGGGCGACATGACGTTCCCTCAGTTTCTCGGGATCTACAATGATCTCGTCGGGCGTGCCCGCGACAATGAACTGGAGATCAGCGACTTCCGCGGCACAACCGCCACCATCACGAACCCGGGTATGATCGGGACGTCGCTCAGCGTTCCCCGACTCATGCCGAATCAAGGTGTGATCGTAGGTGTCGGCTCTATCGGTTATCCACCGGAGTACCACGCATTCGCACCCGATATCGTGAGTCGGACCGGCATCTCTCCGGTCATGACGATCACGTCCACGTATGACCATCGCGTTATCCAGGGAGCAGAGAGTGGTGCATTCCTGGCACACATCGCCCAATCGCTTCTGGGAGAACGAGGTTTCTACTCGACGCTGTTTACCGAGCTCAACATCCCGTACCAGCCGTTTGTGCTGACGCCGGACAATACGCCTCAACTTGGAGCGGACGGCTCGGAAACCGACATGATTCAGAAGCAGGCCAGAGTCCTGCAGTTGATCCGTGCGCACCGCGTGCGTGGACATCTTCAAGCCGACATCAACCCGTTGGGTTATGAGTGGGTGAATCACCCCGAACTGGACCCCGCCACCTACGGTCTCACCGTGTGGGATCTTGACCGCAAGTTTGTGACAGGCGGACTGGGTGGTGTGGATATTCTCCCTCTACGTGAGATTCTGTCGATCGTCAGGGAGGCATACAGCCGCAAGTTCGGAATCGAGTACATGCACATTTCCGATCCGACAGAGAAGGCCTGGCTCGAAGATCGTGTCGAACCTGTCGGAGGATTGGATGCACTGGTACCAGAGCTCAAACGGCGTGTCCTTTCAAAGCTGAACGCCGCCGAGGCATTCGAGCGTTTTCTGCACACCAAATACATCGGACACAAGCGATTCTCGCTAGAAGGATCCGAGACGGTCATCCCGATGCTGGACATGATCCTCTCCAATTCTGCCGACCAGGGCGTGCACGAAGTCGTCATGGGAATGGCGCATCGCGGGCGTCTCAACGTACTGGCAAACATTCTGCACAAACCATACGAGGTGATCTTCTCCGAGTTTGAAGGCAGTCTCGATCCGAACACAATGCAGGGGTCGGGCGACGTCAAATACCATCTCGGGGCGACCGGAACGCACGAATCTCCGGACGGAAATCAACTCAAGGTTACGCTTGCCTCCAACCCGAGTCATCTGGAGGCGGTCAACCCGGTGGTCGAAGGGATGGTGCGCGCGAAGCAATACAAACTCCGGCACCAGGTATCCGACGTTCCCGGCGGTGACTACAAGGACGCCGTTATTCCGCTCCTGATTCATGGGGACGCCGCGTTTGCCGGTCAGGGTGTCGTCGCGGAAACGCTGAATCTGAGTCAGCTGTCCGGATACCACACGGGCGGTACGATCCACGTCGTCATCAACAATCAGATCGGATTCACGACGACGCCGTCGGACGCCCGAAGCTCAACGTATGCGACCGACGTTGCGCGAATGATTCAGGCACCCATCTTTCACGTCAATGGAGACGATCCCGAAGCCTGCATTCGTGTTGCCATGATCGCACTCGACTACAGGCAGGAATTCAACAAGGACGTGGTCATTGACATGCTCTGCTACCGCGTGCATGGCCACAATGAGGGTGACGAACCGACGTACACGCAGCCGCTGCTCTACCGAAAAATTGAAGCGAAGAGGTCAGTGCGAAAGCTCTACACGGAGTATTTGCTTCGCAGAGGAGAGATGAGTCTCGAAGAAGCGGAGCAGATGCTGGATGACTATCGGGCTAGACTCGTTGAGGCATTCGAACGGACAAAGGAGGTGGTGGAGCGGGACGCCACAAAAGAGGTCGTCGTGTTCCAGCGAACAGAACCTAACGCGGAATCGCCCAGGTTCGATACGGCGGTACCGTCGGCGACGCTCGATACGATCGTCGGGGCGCTCGTGACATTTCCGGATGGATTCGACATACATAAGAAGCTGGCAAGACAGTTCGAGAAACGCGCGAAAGCGTATGAGGACGGAGTGGTCGACTGGTCGCTCGGTGAGGCGCTGGCTTACGGATCGCTGCTGCTGGATGGCACGACGGTGCGACTGGCCGGACAGGACTCAGGTCGCGGCACCTTTAGTCATCGCCATGCCGTGGTATTCGACCAGACAAACGGATCGGAGCTGGTGCCTCTGAACAACATCAAGGACGAGCAGCCGCACCTGCTGGTCTACGATAGCTTGCTGTCCGAGTATGCTGCCTGCGGCTTCGAGTATGGCTATTCCGTCGCCGATCCCGAGGCTCTCGTGATATGGGAGGCCCAGTTCGGAGACTTTTCGAACGGTGCGCAGATTGTTTTCGACCAGTTCCTTTCCGCTGCCGAGAGCAAGTGGGGTCAGCGAAGCTCCCTCGTACTACTGCTGCCGCATGGATACGAAGGACAGGGTCCGGAGCACTCCTCGGCCCGTCTTGAGAGGTTTCTTCAGATGTGCGCGGAAGGCAACCTGACGGTGTGCAATCTGACGACGCCCGCCAACCTGTTCCACGCCTTGCGCAGGCAGGTCAAGATGGAAAAACGGAAGCCCCTGATTGTGATGTCGCCAAAGAGTCTGCTGCGGCACCCGAGTGTGATTTCGTCGCCAACGGAATTCACGGAGGGTCAATTCGACGAAGTGCTTCCGGCGACCAACGCCGATGTCTCGGCCGTGAAGCGAATTGTGTTTTGCAGCGGGAAGCTGTATTTCGACTTGATGCAGACTGCAGAAGCCCATCCTGAAGTGCTCGAAGCCACAGCCGTAGTCCGCGTCGAGCAACTGTATCCATTTCCGCACGCTGCACTGGTGCGCGAGGTTGATCGATTTCCCGAGGCCGACGTGTTCGTGTGGTGCCAGGAAGAACCCATGAACATGGGAGCCTGGACGTTCATTGCACCTCGACTGGACGACGTGCTCGCTTCGAGATCAGGAAGCGAATGTGGCAGCATTCAATACCGTGGCCGACCGGCCAGCGCCAGCCCTTCGAGTGGCAGTGCCAAGGTCCACCAGGTCGAGATGGAGAAACTCATTTCGGAGGCGCTGGACATCGCGTAGTCGCTAGCATAGCGATTGCGCCGGCGCCAAAAAAGAAACGCCGCCCAAAAGAGGCGGCGTTCGCGTCTGCCAAAACTATTGTCCGGGAATCAGTACGATCTCGATCTCTTGTGGGCGTTCCGCGCAGCCTTCTGGCGGGCCTGGCGTCGTTCCTCGGATGGCTTGGTAAAGGCCATGTTCGCCCGGTAAATACGAAGTACTCTGCTGCGGTTCACCGCGCGCTTGAACCGGCGAAGAGCCCGGTCAATGTTCTCTTTATCTCTTAATTTGATTCCGACGGACACTGAGGAAACCTGTTTAATTACCCGGATTTTGGACGGCCTCATAAATTACGGTCGGCCCTCTATGTTTCCAAATAGGGAGAGGAACGGACCGTTCCAACACCGTTTTCACCGGAATTGATTGTCCGTCAGGCTCCGAATAGCCGCAAATGGCGATTCTGTTCGTTGGCAGATCGAGATCAGGTTCTGAATCGCAGTTGCATAATCGTTCAAATCCCGGCCCAATCGGCCCTGAAATTTGAATTCAGATACAAGAACGCTCGTTGTTGCGACGGGCAACCAGGGCAAGCTGGCCGAGATCCGAGATCTCCTGCACAGCCTCCGTATTGAGCTGCTGAGTCTTGCAGACTTCGAGCACCTGGAACCGGTGGAAGAGGATGCATTGACGCTCGAGGGCAATGCCGTCAAGAAGGCACGCGTGATTTTCGAATCGACGGGCATCCCGACCATCGCGGACGATACGGGTCTCGAGGCAGATGCCCTCGGTGGGGAGCCTGGCGTGTTTTCGGCGCGCTACGCCGGCCCGGACTGCGAGCCGGTCGCCAACAGGATGAAACTTCTGACTGAGTTGTCGGACAAGGAAGATCGGCGAGCAAGATTTCGGACCGTTGTTGCCCTGGTGTCGAACTCGGAAACCATCACCTTCGACGGAGTCTGCGAGGGTAGCATCACCACGGCCGAGCGAGGCTCGATGGGGTTTGGATACGACGCCCTCTTTGTACCTTCAGGGAGTACCAGGACATTCGCCGAGATGGATTCAGATGAAAAGAATGAGATCAGTCACCGCGGTAAAGCGCTCCGAAAGCTCCGCGATTATCTCCAGTCTCCCACTCGACGGTAGCGGCCTGTGATCGCACTTGTGCAGCGCGTCCATCGTGCATCGGTGACCATTGACGGTCGTGTCGTCGGTCGTATCGGTCAAGGCGCACTTGTCCTTCTGGGCGTACATCGAGACGATAGCACCGGCGAAGTCGACTGGTTGGCCCGCAAGTGCGCTGCCCTTCGCATCTTTTCGGACGAAGATGCTAAGATGAATCGCTCCATAGTTGATATCGACGGAGAAGCCCTCGTCGTCTCACAATTCACTTTGTACGGGAATGTAGAGCGTGGCAATCGGCCTTCATTCGTCGAATCGGCTCCGCCGGAGGTGGCGACGCCGCTGTACGAAAAGTTTGTCGAGCGACTGTCCGAACTCATCAACCGGCCCGTTGAAACCGGACAGTTCGGGGCAATGATGGATGTGGAACTGATCAACGACGGACCGGTGACGATTTCCATTGAACGGAAACCCGGCTCCTGATCTTCTGGACATCGGAGAAACGAAAACACTGAACTCTGTATGCGTATTTGCCTGCTCACCGACCAGGACCTCGACGGCCACATTGATGAGGACGATTGGCCGTGTGATCCCCGACCGTATATCCCCGAAGCGACCTGGGAACTTGCAGTCCTTGAGAAGGACGCTGTCGTCAGCCAGATTATAGAGATGTCGCAGAAGGGATTCGACGTGTTCTTCAATCTGTGTGATGGCGCGTGGGACGAAGGACGGCCGGGGCTTGATGTTGTCGACGCCCTGGAGAAACTTGATCAGGCGTTCACCGGGGCTAACTCGCTGTTCTTCGAGCCTTCAAGAGAAGTGATGAAGAGGGTCTGTCGTGCATGGGGTATCGGTACGCCGGACTATGTCATTGCCAAGAACAAACAAGACGTCGAGCGGGCGGCCGAGATGCTCCGGTACCCGATGATCGTGAAGCATCCCAGCAGCTACGCCAGTGCCGGGCTTACAAAGAAATCGAGAGTTGAAACGGCCGACGAGTTACTTGCTCAGTCCGAGATCATGATGACGACGTATGCCGGCGCCTTGATCGAGGAGTTCATCGAGGGCCTTGAGTGTACGGTCCTGGTCGCCGACAACCCGGACGACTGGGGTTCGCCCACCACTTACCAGCCCATACAGTATCGATTTCCGGAGGGCGAAACGTTCAAGCACTACGGCATGAAGTGGGAGGACTACGCGGGCCTCGAGGAGTCGCCCGTAACGGATGTGGAGCTGGATGCACGACTCCGCCAGGTTTCCGCCGATTTCTTTCGTGGCATCAATGGCGTGGGCTACGGTCGATGCGACCTTCGTGTAGATCACGAGGGTCAGCCCTTCATGCTGGAGATAAATCCGAACTGCGGCATGTACTATCCGGCGACGGATCCGGGAAGTGCCGACCTGTGCCTGATGAACGATCCTGCCGGGCTTGAAGGGTTTACACGTCAGATTGTCAAAGCCGCGATCGGCCGCCACCGAGACCGCCGGACCGGATGGTATGTGCGTACGAAAGATTCAGAGAATTACGGCTTGTTTGTCTCGCGAGCGTTCAAGGCCGGTGAGCGAGTCGTCACTTTCGAGGGGCAGCCTCATGAGCTCGTCACGAGGCGCTACGTTGATTCGGTCTGGCGCGAGCCACATCTATCGTGGTTCGGACAGCGAGCGTGGCCGCTTACAGAAGAGGTCTGGGCGATCTGGAGTCGGGATCCAGAGCACTGGAAGCCGATAGATCATTCGTGCGACCCATCGTGCTGGCTGACCGGACTTGATCTAGTGGCTCGGCGCGATCTGGAGCCCGGCGATGAAGTCACGCTTGAGTATGCCACGCTTCACAACGAAGCGATGCCCGACTTCCACTGCAGTTGCGGCGCCGAGGACTGCCGTGGAACCGTTCGCGGGACGGATCACCTGGCGGACTTTGTCGATCGATATGGTGATCACATTTCGGACTACGTTCGCACCCAAAGGATGTCGCGCCGTCGGTGACCCGTCGACAAGGTCGTGCTCATATACAGATACAATGCTATGCAACGGGATTTCGAAGGGCGGATACGAGCGGCGGCTGTACGCGTGGGATTGTTGGTAGTACTATGTGCTACAGTCGGTTGCACCGAGAGCGCGGATCTGATCGTGGTCAACGCCAATGTTTACACGGTCGACGAGCACATCCCTCAGGCGAATGCTTTCGCCGTCACGGACGGGAAGTTCGTTGCGGTTGGTGACAGTCTGGATATCGTGTCCCGCTTTGCCGCACCCACCGTGCTGGATGCGGCTGGTCGCACGGTCGTTCCTGGCCTGATCGACTCTCACGGGCACCTGGTGAATCACGGTTTCATCAAGATGAACGTCGACCTGAGAGGAACGACGTCGATCACGGAGGTTGTCTCCCGGCTGCGAGAGCGAGAGAGCACGTTGCCGGAGGGTGAGTGGCTCCGTGGACGAGGGTGGGACCAGAACGACTGGGCGGAGAAGCGATTTCCGACAAGAGGCGATATCGATCCTATGTTCCCCGATCGCCCCGTCTGGCTTGAGCGAGTGGATGGACACGCGTCGCTGCTGAACTCCGCCGCTCTTACCGAGATGGGAATTGACTTGGATGGTCGTACACCTGATCCTGTCGGGGGTAGAATTGTAAGAGATGCGGCCGGTGTCGCAACGGGTCTGCTCATTGACAGCGCGTCCGATCAGGTGACTGAGGTCGCTCCCGAGCCGTCTGCGGAGATGATCACTCAGGCGATTGAACGCGCCATGGCCGATGCGGCCGCACTCGGCTTGACCGGGGTGCACGAACCGGGGCTACAGCTCGACACGCTGGATATTTATCGGAGGCTTGTGGATGAAGAGAAGGTCACGCTCCGACTGTACGGCATGACCGAGGACTTGAAGAGCCTGTTCCAACAGGTGTGCAGCGACGGACCGGTCGAGGCCTATGGTGACGTGCTGACTGTACGGGCCGTCAAGTTGTATGCCGATGGCGCTCTTGGAAGTCGCGGCGCATCTCTGCTTGAAGACTACTCGGACGATGCCGGCAACCGGGGGTTGATGCGAAAGAGTGCTGAGGAACTCAAGGACGCGGTGATGCGCACGGTTGAGTGCGGCCTGCAGCCTGCCGTGCATGCGATAGGTGACGATGCCGTTCGAATCGTGCTTGACATATATGAGGAACTCGGCCGGTCGCGAGACCTATCGGTCATCAGGCCCAGAATCGAGCACGCTCAAATCGTAAGCCCCACTGACATCCCGCGGTTCCAGGCTCTGGGGGTAATCGCAGCGATGCAGCCGACGCACGCTACCAGCGACATGTACTGGGCAGAGGAACGACTCGGAGCGGACCGGCTTGCCGGCGCCTATGCGTGGAAGACGTTAATAGACTCAGGTACGCATGTGCCATTCGGGTCCGACTTTCCTGTTGAATCCGTCGACCCGATGAAAGGGTTTTATGCTGCGATTACGAGACAGGATGCAGATGGGTATCCAGACGGAGGCTGGCTCCCTCAGGAGCGTGTCTCGCGCGTGGCTGCACTACGTGGTTTCACCATCGAGGCCGCATACGCAGGCTTCATGGAAAACGAAGTGGGCTCCATAACCGAGGGCAAGTTTGCAGACTTCGTGATCCTTGATCGGGATATAATGACAATTCCCGCGGCCGCCATTCTCGATGCACGGGTCACCGCGACATTTCTCGGCGGCCGACAGGTTTACGGCGAATGAGGCGATTCATCCTCAACGTCATCGCGACCACAGCTATTTCCGCAGCACCCGACGCGCGTAAGGAAGAGCACAATAATTCCAACGACGATCCATGGCAGGATCTGTCGGCCGAGGCCGCCGAGCGGAATGAAAGAAATGTCGATGGTGGACAGCGCAACGAGCAACAGCACCAGCGCGGCGAGAACCAGTGGCCTGGATCGATCTTTCATTGGATTACTTTGTTTGCCCTTTCACGACCCTTACGGCCGGTGTATTCTGGTTGTTGCGCAGCGAACGACCTGGGGTTCGATTCGTTAGACTCACAGATTATCGATTTCGGTGACACATGAGCGACATTCTGACCGACCTTCACGGTCGGCAGCATTCCTATCTGCGGATCTCAGTAACGGAGAGATGTAACCTCCGGTGCCACTACTGCATGCCGGCAGAGGGCGTAGACCTGAATCCACGCTCCGATCTTCTCACGTTTGAGGAGATCGTGCGAGTTGCCGAAGTATTTGCCCGACACGGGGTCTCACGAATACGGCTGACGGGAGGCGAGCCGCTCGTCCGGAAAGACATCGAGAAACTCGTTGGATCACTGGCGTCAATTCAGGGCATCCGGGCCGTCATGATGACCACGAACGGGATGTTGCTTAACCGCAAGATTGCCGTGTTGCGTTCTGCGGGGCTCAGCGCAATCAATCTCAGCCTGGATACTCTGCAAGCGGAACGGTTTGAGTCCATCACCCGGCGCCCGGGTCTCGACAAGGTACTCGCGGCGGTAGACCTGGCGATCGAACACGGCTACGCGCCGCTGAAGATCAACTGCGTCGTAATGAAAGGTGTGAACGAAGACGAACTGGTTGACTTTGTGGCGATGACGGAGACCATGCCGGTGAGCATTCGGTTCATAGAATACATGCCGTTTTCCGGCAACGGCTGGAGTGACGACTACTTCGTGCCGTGGAGTGACATGCGAGATGAAATCGAGCGGAAGTACGGTGAGCTCGTTCTCGTGCCCGGTCGACCCAGCGCGACGGCGAAGGAATTCCGTGTCCCGGACTTCACAGGTACGGTCGGATTCATTTCGTCGATGAGCGATCATTTCTGCGGCGCGTGCGACCGGCTTCGTTTGACCGCGGATGGCAATCTGAAAGTGTGTCTTTTCGGGAGGCGCGAGGTTAGCCTTCGAGACATGATTCGTGAGGGACGTTCGGACGCCGAACTGGAGGCTGAGATCTCCGATGCCGTGCGACGAAAAGCACCTCAGCATGCCGGTATGTACAATCTGGTCGATGACGAAAACAGGCCGATGATCCTCATCGGAGGCTGACGACAACACCTTGCGGCCCGAACAGGTCGCGGCTATCTTCGTTGGTGTATTCTATACCCACTTTGACTCTGATCACAACAACACGAGAAGCATGTCTCAGGGAGAAATTCTGACGCACGTCGACCCGGAAGGCGGCGTGCATATGGTAGATGTTTCAGACAAGCCGAGCAGCGTTCGCACGGCGGTCGCTACCGGGACCGTATTTGTCGGCGAGACGGCATTTCTTTTGATCCAAGATCGCGAAGTCCGCAAGGGTGATGTGCTGGCACTTTCGCAAGTCGCAGGAATCATGGGCGCCAAGCAAACCAGCAAACTGATTCCGCTGTGCCATGACGTGGACCTGAGGGGAATCGACGTGGACCTTACTCTTAATGAGCATGACTTCTCCGTAGAGATACGGGCCTTTGCGAAGAGCACCGGACCGACCGGTGTTGAGATGGAAGCACTGACCGCGGTGTCCATTGCGGCACTGACGGTGTATGACATGTGTAAATCGGTATCGAAGAACATCGAAATCTCGGGTATCCACCTGCTGGCCAAGACGGGCGGCCAGAGTGGGGACTACCTCAAGTCGGACAACTGACAAATCCCTTCTAACACTCGCAGCCATGGAATCACTTATCTCCGGAGCAGGATTGCTGATCATCCTGCTCGTCGTAATCGGCCTTGTTCTTTTTCTCTACTTCATTCCCGTTGGGCTGTGGGTTACGGCTTACTTCTCGGGTGTCAAGCTGAAACTGGTGCGTGATCTGGTGGGCATGAGGCTCCGCAAAGTGCCCCCCGCCGCCATCGTGAAGTCGATGATCACGGGGCACAAGGCAGGAGTTCATCTCGAGACCCCGCAGTTGGAGGCCCACTACCTGGCGGGCGGCAACGTGCAGAAGGTGGTCAATGCCCTTATTTCGGCCGACAAGGCCAACATTGACCTCCAGTACACGCAGGCGGCCGCTATCGATCTGGCCGGCCGTGATGTGTATGAGGCTGTTCAGATGTCTGTCAATCCGAAGGTCATCGAAACACCTCCGGTATCGGCGGTCGCGAAGGACGGCATTCAGCTCCGCGCCGTTTCAAGAGTCACGCTTCGAGCCAATATAGACCGACTTGTCGGTGGTGCCGGCGAAGAGACCATCATCGCCCGCGTCGGAGAGGGCATTGTGTCGACGATCGGTTCGGCCAATACCTACAAAGAGGTTCTGGAGAATCCGGATTCGATTTCCAAGGTGGTTCTTTCAAAGGGCCTTGATTCCGGCACTGCGTTCGAGATCCTTTCAATCGACATCGCAGATGTTGATGTTGGCGATAACATCGGTGCCATGCTCCAGGCAAATCAGGCAGACGCGGATCTTCAGGTCGCTCGAGCCAAGGCGGAGGAGCGCAGGGCAGCGGCTGTCGCCCGTGAGCAGGAAATGAAGGCGGCGGTTGTGGAGCAGAAGGCGAAGGTCATGGAGGCGGAGGCCGCTGTGCCGAGAGCCATTGCCGAGGCGTTTCGCTCGGGCAACCTTGGCATCATGGACTACTATCGGCTTCGCAATATCCAGTCTGACACCGGCATGCGTGACGCGATTGGTCGCGGTGACGACACGGACAAACCCGGCACTTGATCCGCGCGCCAAATGACGGACGAATCGGGTGGTGAACGTATTGCGAGGCTCACGGCGTTTGCGAGTGTCGGAACGGTAACCACCGCCCAGGAACTCATGAGCACCCTGCTGAACGACATCGAGGGTGCTGATGCAAATCTCGTCGCTGAAGAAACCCTGAGCATGGTCGCTGTGGCCACGGCCCGCGCCGTTGAGGCATCTCTCGTCGACGGCGCATCCATCCTCTCGTCCGTGTTGATCGAACTGCCGTTCCTCTACCGCGACTATCTCATCGGGAGCGTCATGGTGAGCGAAGCGTCGTCGGACCGTGACACGGACCTTGACGTCTACGGCCGTCTTTCCAGGGCCCGTTCATTCTACGAGGTGCACTTTCCGCACGGACAGCTTCCGGGTCCACGTGCACTTGCCGACAAGATGGCGCTCTGGATGGGCAGGGTAAGCCCGCCGCGCCTGCCCGACATGCCAACGGATAGACTACAGCGCCTTCAGCTTGTCCCGCGTCTTGCGGAGCACACGCGAGTGGTGCTGGAGTACGCGAGGCATGACTCCGGGATCGACTAGGGAAGAATGATCTTGACCAGATCGATCCGGTTTGCTGCGGACTCCAGAACGCTGAACGAGTGCCCGTCCAGTTCAAACTGCTCGGGCGTGGTGGGGATCGATCCCAGCCGCTCCATCAAGTAGCCGGCGATCGTCTCGTAATCTCCCTCGGGAAAGTCGATGCCGAATTTTTCCGAGAGTTTGTCGACTTCGACGCGGCCGCTAACAATCAGTGTGCGGTCATCGATCTTGCGAACGATCCGTTCGTCCTCGTCAAACTCATCGAGAATGTCTCCGAACAGTTCCTCGAGGAGATCCTCAAGAGTTACTAGTCCAGCCGTTCCGCCGTATTCATCGACGACCAGCGCGACGGAGATGTTGTCGCTCAGGAACTGCCGCAGCAGGTCTTTGGATGGTTTCGATTCCGGAACCGCGGAAATCGGCCGGATAATCTCTGAAATCGAACCAGGCATTCGGAAGAGGTCGTACGCAAACGCCACCCCGATAATGTTGTCGATGTTCTCGTGATACACGAGCAGCTTTGAGTGACCGGTTTCAAGAAAGCGCTCCCGCACCTGCTCGAGGCTCATCGTATCGTCGACCGCTTTGATGTCCGTCCTCGGGACCATCGACCCCTTCAGACGAATCGAGTTCATCGCCAGGACCTTCGAAAGCAGCGCGCTTTCTTCTCGATCCAGATCGAGATCGCCGCGTTTCATGCTCTCTTCCAGGATCAACTCGAAGTCGCGTCGCATGAATTGCGAGAACGTTTCGGCGTCTATGTTGAAAAGGCGGATGAGTCCGTTAGAGGCGAACGCCGCAAGCTTGATGAGCGGGAGCAGCAGATAGTAGGTCGTACGCAGCGGGATCGCGAGGGCAAAGACGGACCGGGTGGGTATCTCCCGCAGAATAGACTTCGGAAGAATCTCGCCGAAGAACAGAACGATGATCGATGCGATCATGGTCTGACTGAACAGCGTCGCGATCTCGACGGCGGTTCGCCCCGCACCCAGACTTGTGAACGCGGCATGCAAGGATGGCTCGAGCAGAATGGCCATCAGCGTTGAGTAGGCAACGAGCGCGAGGTTGTTGCCTACCAGCGTCGTGGTTAGAAGTTTGGCGGGGTCGTTTATGAAGTCTCGAGCGATGGGGCCGACGACCCGTGATCCCCGGGCGAAGACCTCAACCTTGAGTCGATTGGCCGCAACGAAGGCGATCTCGGAACCCGAAAACAACGCACTCAGGATCAGCAGGACGATGATGGCTGCGATTTCCATTATCGACCCTTGAAGACCGGCTGACGTTTTTCAAGGAACGCCGAGACACCCTCTTTCGCGTCTTCCGTTTCCAGGGCTTTTCCGAAAAGCCTGGCCTCATACTTAAGTCCCTTGTCAAGAGACCCGTCCGCTGCATTCATTGCCTGCAATGCGAGACCGATAGCCACGGGCGCCTTTGCCGAGGCCCGCGTCACCAGGTGGCGAGCCTGTTCTATCAGTGACTCATCCGGCACGAGCTTGTTGACGAGACCGATCTCATAGGCGCGCTGGGCCGAAATTCTTTCTCCCGTAAGGATCAACTCGGTCGCTCGTCCTCGCCCGATGAGGCGGGGGAGTCTTTGTGTGCCGCCGTATCCGGGTATGATGCCAAGATTGACTTCCGGCTGTCCGAAACTTGCCGACTGCGATGCGATGCGCATGTGGCACGACAGCGCCAGTTCACATCCGCCTCCGAGCGCAAAACCATTCACTGCCGCAACCACCGGCTTCGAAAGATTTTCGATCATGTCGAACACTTCCTGACCCCGTCGGGCAAACTTCTCGGCCTCCGACGACGACAGATTCTGAAACTGCTTGATATCGGCGCCGGCCACAAAAGCTTTGGATCCGGAGCCCGTAATCACGACGCCTTTGACGGACGACTCGGACGGTAGTGATCGAAATACTGCATCGAGCTCATCGATTACAGTCGCGTTCAGAGCGTTTAGTTTGTCCGGTCGATTGACGGTGAGAAGCAGGGTGCCGTCGGCATCGACCTCGTACAGAAGCGTTGAGAATTTCATAGTCGGGAACGGGAAAGTGCTCTTCCGTGCGTCGGGGAAACGCTCTACTCCTTCACGCGAGTGGCATCGGAACCCTTCGACTCTTCCTCGGACTCTGACGAATAGGCGTCAAGGTCTCGGAGAAGGTCGGTGGGGCGGGCGAACACCTCCTCGATTTCCTCGATTGCCAGCTGGGTTTCCTCGACTTCGGTGAGCAATGTATCGAGCTGAAACGTTATTTCCTCGGGATTGCTGAGCGTGAGCGACTGCTCATGGATGTACTTGACCACATCCTCAATCGTTTCGAGCTGTGCACGGATAATCTCCACGTTCTCTCGTCCCTTCTTGAATCGCCCGAGGCGTTGCTCAAGAATCCGTAGCCTGCGCTCCTTGATTGATCGAACCTTCGGCGAGTCGTCTGCCATGTCCGTTCGAAGAGCCTCGATTGCGCTGACAACCTCCCCTTCGGAGCTGGCGTGAGATGAGTATTCGTATCGTTCTTCCTGGTACAGCAGGTTGAGATACGAGTCCAGCAGTCCGTTGATCTTCTTCAGGTGGCTGTCGAGCATGCCCTGGGAGGCATAGCTCAGCTTCTGGTAGTTCGACTGGATGTCGCGTCCGAGTTTCCGCAGCCTTGCGTATCGCCGTTGGCTCTGTTTGGACAGGTGTTGAAAGATCTCCTTCTGGGACGGCGGCTTGGCGTGCTCTGCGGCTCGCTGCGAACGAATCGCGCGACGGAAACGGTCCTGTCTGGGCACCATGCCAAGGAAGAGCAGCTCTATCGCGGTGGCAAACAGAAGGATGGTCTCGAATGGCCAGGATGCGCCGCTGAAGAACAAACTGACCGAGAACGACACGACCATCGCACCGATCAGGAACGCGAGGTTCCAGGGGTGCAGAAAGGCTTCCTTCGTGTAATTAATGTTTCGATCGTTCATTCAGTGACTTCGGTTTGAGGGGCTACACCCGCTACGGCCTCCTCATTCGACCGATGGTCTTTTCCGGAAGCGGGCCGGTATCCTCAGCATCGTCGTCTTTCTCATCGGACTCCGAACTGCGGGGACCCGGTGATTCCGCGACGGCCTCGCCAGCATCCGGCTGTGGGACGGCCATCTCCTCACGCAGCTGCTCGACGAGGCTTCTGGCGCGTTCCTTCTGCAGTTCGGCATCCGCTTTCATCAGGGCCTCATCCGCGGCGTCGCGTTCCTGGTGTTCTTTTGCGGATTCTAGTGCGACGTCCAGACGGGCTTCATAATGAGCGGTCTCAAGCGCCAGCTTGTCGACCATGTTCTCATGCGTCTCCAGCGCCGACTGCGAGCTTGAGCTCATCTTCGTGACGGACTGCGCGATAGATTTGCTACGTTCGAGGCCGCGCACAGCCTTCTTGAGTTTCTTGAGCGCTCGGAGGTGCTCTTTTTCAGCCTCCTTGATTCGCTCGAATTCTTCGGGGGTCATTTCAACGGCACCTCTATTCGGTTTGCGTCCGTTGTTTCCCGATCGTCTTCTGACCCTGTTCGGCCTCCTTTTCGGGGACTTCAAGCTTCGCTTCTTCCTCCGGAGCCTCAACGTCTTCACCGACGCCCATCTCGAGCTTGAACTGCTTGACGATCTCAGATGCCCGGATTGTGCGCGCGTCTTCCTCAATCTGAATGGCCTCGCTGTCGATCGAGTCCAGCGCTACTTCCATCCGCGCCTCCTGTCGTGCCGTTTCCTCCTGAATGCGATTGAGCATTTCGTCGTGAGTCTGATCGACCCCGGCCACCTCGAATTGCTCGAGCGTATCGGCGATGCGCGCCTGCCACTTGGCGCGCTCGTGCGCTCTAAGGGCGTCCTTCGCCTCCTGAATCTTGCGGTCCTTCTCGCGCATGAAGGCCTTCTTGACCTGAAGCGCTTTGTCATACGCCGCAGTGGCGTACTTGAGCTGCTCTTTCGTCCGTATGTGAGCCTCCTTCATCTCTTCAAGCCGGATGGCGTACTGCTGGGCAATGTCGTCCCGGCCAGCCTTGATGCCAGCTTTGATCTTCGCCGTGAAGTCCGCGATCTCCGACGCATAGCGTTTCTGCTCCTTCTGCAGGAGCATCACGTTCGCCTTGACGGTCGCGATATTCTCATTCATCTTGGGGACCTGATCGTTCAGCTCCCGCATGTTCTGTTCCAGGATCAGACGAGGGTCTTCGAGGGCCGAGATCGCTCCTCCAAAAATGGAACGAACCCAGCGTGAAAATCGTGACCAGATGGACATGATGACTTCTTATTTATTCCGAAAATCCGTGCTATCGTCAAATATAGCGCTCAGGGCCGTCTCGAACATTCTCCTGCGACCGTCAGTTGACGGACGAATTCCACCGACCTTCCACCAGTCGGTCGATAACTACCTGTCGCGGTGCGGGCGCTGTATCGCCCGTCGCGAAAGCATCGCGGACGGATATCAAGAATGGCTCTGCAAGATCTGAGCTGCGAGTATGTAGACGAGCCAGACAGTCGCCGGGTTGCACCCTGTCGCCGCGCTTTCGGCACAATGTGATTCCGGCAAGCGGATCCACGTCATCATCAACCCTCATCCGACCCGCTCCGAGCCTTGTTGCCGCTTGACCTATCGCCAGGGCATCTATCGACGCGATGAATCCGTCCTGGCTCGAAGAAGCCACCACTTCGGTCGTGATGGCACTTTCTCCCATGAGTTCAGGATTCTGGACGACTTTCGTGTCGCCTCCCTGTGCGGCCACCATTCGAGAAAAGACATCGAACGCCGTGCCATTCTCGAGCAGGGACTGCAGCTTTTCGCGTGCAGTCGCGAGATCGGAGGCCACTCCTCCAAGTACAAGCATCTCCGAGCCAAGCGAGAGAGTCAGCTCCGTCACTTCGGGGACAGTTTCCCCCTGAAGGCAGCGAATGGCTTCTTCCATTTCGCACCAGTTGCCAACGGCGTAGCCCAGCGGATCGCTCATTTCTGTGAGAAGTGCCACAGAGCGGGTGCCGAAATGTTCGCCGATGTCAACGAGGGTCTCCGCGAGCCGACGAGCCTTCCGGGCGTCCGGCATAAAAGCGCCCTTACCCACCTTTACGTCGAGTACAAGCGCGTCAATACCCTCAGCCAGCTTCTTACTCATGATCGACGCAGCAATGAGCGGGACGGATTCTACCGTCGACGTGACGTCTCGCAGGGCGTAGAGCTTCTTGTCCGCCGGAGCAATTTCACTGGTCTGCCCGATCATCACGACGCCAAGCTCCCGCAGCTGTTCGTGGTATTCGCCGAGCGTGAGGCTCGTACGAAAGCCGGGTATGGACTCGAGTTTATCCAGCGTTCCACCCGTATGGCCGAGGCCCCTTCCCGAGATCATCGGTACCGGCACACCGGCAGATGCAACCAGAGGAGCGAGTATGAGTGACAACTTGTCGCCGACGCCCCCGGTTGAGTGCTTGTCGACTTTGACTCCCGGCACATCGCTCAGGTCGACGATCGTACCGGACTTGAGCATGGCTTCCGCCAGGGCAAACGTCTCCGCTCCGTCCATCCCTCTCAGGAATACGGCCATCAGGAATGCAGACATCTGGTAGTCTGGCACCTGGCCGTCCGTATAGGCGTCAATCAGCTGCCGGATTTCAGCGGGCGTCAGTTGCCCTCCGTCTCGCTTTACGGCAATCAATCGGACCGGATCGAGGTCACCCATAATCTCACGCGGGGTTAAAAGAAAAACAGGCGATCCGCGGACGCAGATCGCCTGAAAAACTCGAGGCCGGTATCTCTACTTTTCCTTCTTCGCGTAACGGCGATTGAACTTCTCGACGCGACCGGCGGTGTCGACGTACTGGCGCCGACCCGTGTAGAAAGGATGGTTGGTCTTGTCGACCTCCGACACGTACGTATCGACGTCCATGGTGGAACGCGTCTGGATGATCGTGCCGTCCGCAAGGCGAACCTTGACCATCTTGTAGTCGGGATGTATGCCCTTTTTCATCGTCCTGATTCCAGATTCTTCTCTTCTAGCAGCCTGCAAGTATACGATTTTCTGTCGCTGAAAGCAATCCGCCGATTCCACGCCCGAACGTCGTTATCAGCCTTCATCGCCTCCAATGGGCTCTTCGAGCTGCTGAATACTGTCTCGAAGCTCTGCTGCACGCTCAAAATCGAGGTTGTCGCTGGCCTCCAGCATCTCTTCCCTGAGGTTCTCGATCAGATCCCGACGCTGCTCGTCCGTCAGGTAGCGCGCCACCGGGTCGGCCACACGCCGTGCCTGCCCATCCCCGTCACCGCGACCCGACGACGGACCTCCGACCGGTATCTGCTTTTCCTCGGCGATAATCGTGCCCTGAAGTATCTGATCTCTCGACTTCAGAACGGTCTTCGGGATGATCCCATGCTCCTCGTTGTAGGCGATCTGAATCTTTCGCCTTCTATTCGTTTCCGAGATCATCCGTTGCATCGAGCCCGTCATCTTGTCGGCATACATGACGATCAGACCGTTTACGTTTCTGGCCGCCCGACCTGCAGTCTGAATGAGCGAACGTTCGCTGCGTAGAAATCCCTCCTTGTCAGCGTCGAGGATTGCAATCAGAGACACTTCAGGAAGGTCGAGGCCTTCCCGGAGAAGGTTGACCCCGACAAGCACGTCAAA
Organism: Rhodothermales bacterium; assembly: GCA_013002345.1. Taxonomy (NCBI): domain Bacteria; kingdom Pseudomonadati; phylum Rhodothermota; class Rhodothermia; order Rhodothermales; species Rhodothermales bacterium. The sequence goes on along the minus strand of JABDKH010000200.1, from coordinate 63,836 downwards.
CTCACCAAGACGGAGATCCCGCAGAATCTCCACGCGCTCGAGCGCATCAATGTCTGAGTGGAGGTATCGGACCCCGATGCCGTATGACTCCAGATAGTCGGAAAGGTCCTCGGCCATCCGTTTGGTGAGCGTGGTGACAAGACATCGTTCAGATTCCTTGACGGTGCGTCGTATCTCTTCGAGAAGATCATCGATCTGATTCCTGGTCGGTCTGATCTCCACCACGGGGTCCGGAATTCCCGTCGGCCTGATTATCTGCTCGACCACCACACCGGCGCTTCGTTCGAGTTCGTGGTCCGCGGGGGTGGCGCTGGCGTAGATCACCTGATTCTGGGCCGCCTCGAATTCCTCGAACGTCATTGGCCGATTATCGAGGGCGGAGGGGAGACGAAATCCGTGTTCAACCAGGTTGAGCTTCCGCGCTCGATCGCCGTTGTACATGGCGCGCACCTGAGGCAGCGTCACATGGCTCTCGTCTATAATCATGAGGAAGTCATCGGGGAAGTAGTCCAGCAGGCAATACGGCCGCTCGCCCGGGTCGCGGCGGGAAAGGTGACGCGAATAGTTCTCGATTCCCGCGCAGTAGCCTACCTCGCGCATCATCTCAAGATCAAACAGGGTTCGCTGCTCAAGGCGCTGGGCTTCCAGCAGTCGGTTTTCCTCCCGGAGCACGGCGAGCCGCCAGTTCAACTCCTCCTGGATCGACTTGAGTGCCTTGTCGAGTTCGTCCCGCGGCGTAACAAACAGCTTCGCGGGATAAATGGTCAAGAACTCTTCTTCCGACTCGGTCTGGCCCGATACCGGTTCGAAAACGCTGACCTGCTCGATCTCGTCTCCCCAGAACTCGATACGATACGCGAGGTCCTCCATATACGCGGGGAACACTTCAACGACATCGCCGCGAACGCGAAAATTGCCCGGAACGAATTCGACGTCGTTTCTGCTGTAGTGGATTCCGACCAGGTCGCGCAGCAGCTGGTTTCTGTCATATTCCTGGCCAGCGCGAAACTGGACAATCTGAGACCGATACTCGTCGGGCGAACCTATGCCGTATATGCACGAAACGCTGGCTACTACGATCACGTCCTCTCGGCCCGAGGTCAGCATACTCGTTGCCCGCAGCCGCAGCCGGTCTATGCGGTCGTTGATAGACATGTCCTTTTCGATGTAAGTGTCGGAATGGACGATGTATGCCTCCGGCTGGTAGTAGTCGTAATAGGAGATGAAGAACTCGACCGCATTGTCCGGGAAGAACTGGGTGAACTCTGCATAGAGCTGTGCCGCGAGCGTCTTGTTGTGGCTCATCACGAGCGTCGGCTTGCCGTGCTGTGCGATGACGTGACTGAGTGTGAACGTCTTGCCAGTGCCCGTCGCTCCGAGAAGCACTTGCTGATCATCGCCGCGTTTCAGTCCGGAGACGAGCTCCACGATCGCTGAGGGCTGATCACCGGTGGGCTCAAACGGCGAGGTGAGTTTGAAAGACTTCTTGTCAGTGGAACTGTGGGGCATTCACAATGGCCTGCTTCTGATTCGCTGCCTGATACAGGTGCGTGCGTTCCAGGTTGCGACGATATCGCGGTTGGCTTGAGATTCATGTTGGAAGCGGCCTTATCTCGGGGCTGGATCCGAGCCGTCCAGGCCAAGGGCAGCCCTCATTGCTTCGTCGGTAATGTCCCAGAACCGCAGGTAGTCTCCAATCGATCCGATGAAGCCGAAACCGTTTTCCACATTGGATAATCCACCGGGCTGCGCAAGGATCTCGATATCTATCGGTCCATCGACAAGCGGCCACTGTTCATCTGCCCAGCGGACGCGGACGCCCATGCCGTTGAGCGACAAACGCGGGCCAAGAACGGGCTCGGCCACAGTCCGAACGAACGCGGCGTCTCTCGAAAGGTCGAGCGTGAATTGCCATCCTCCGTTCCCGTTCCCCGCACCCTCGGCATCATACGATCGCGTGACACGAAAGAAATGCGACACGCCCCCATCTGTTACATCGTAAAACACCTCGATATTTGCTGCCAGCGTCACGCCCGGCAGGGCAATGTCCTGAAAGAGGATCCCCGAGTCCTCGCGAAACTGGCTGCGGACGGGCTCCGAAAGCGATGTCAACAGAGGTATCACTGTCGTGGCGCTGCTGCCCTTTCCGTCGGATCGCACGACGTCTATGCGATACGCACGACCCGGTCGCGGCACCTGTGACGACCGAAAGATATGTGCGTATGCACCGTCCGAGAGCTGTGAGAGCTCGTGGCGCCACACAACGGAAACCCCCGTCTCCAGATCGGTACTGGTCACCGCTGCATCGATGAACGCGTTATCGTCTGTGGGCGATCGGATAACCTCGGGCGTGCGTCGGACGGGACTGATGCGAATCTCCTGCTCCACTCTTGTCGCGTCCAGAAACCCGTACATCGTGAAGTACGCTCCCTGGCCTTCAAACGGGTCGATCTTCGTATCCTCAAACATCTCGCAGCTCACAGGCGTGGCGCAAAGAAAGAGAATGACCAGTCCTCGTATGGCGGATCTTGCTGTCATAGCAACTCGATCTTGAATCCGACCGACGGTGTGAGCGGCATCTGATCGACTCGTCTGAGCGTGAAGAGGTCGAAGTAGAACAGGTTGTTGCGATTCAGCAGGTTCACGATTCCGGCCCGCACGGTTGCGCGCGCACGTCCAAGATCGACAACCTTGTCCAGCCACACATCGACCCGCTCGTAGTTGGGTTGGCGACCGCCGAACGGCTCCAGATACAGGACCCTGATGGTACCGGGGTCGCTTGATACCTGCGACGCCGGAGTCAGGTATTGCCAGACATCGAACCCTGCTGATTTCGTCAGCGGAAATCCGGACCCGTACTGCCATTGTATGATCACTCCCAGTCCGTCACGTTCCACTCTGACCATGGCATTCACTTGATGCGTTCGATGCTGCGCCGGATGGTACGAGAACGTGTCGGTTCGGTATTCTACATCGGATAGTGCATAGCTCACGTATCCGGAAAATGTGGACCGGTTGATAAATGGGCGAGCATCTGTTTCGATGCGCACGTCAAGTCCTCGTGCGGTTCCATCGGCGGGCTGCAGGGCCGTCGTAAAACCTGGAAAGGGGCTGAAGACCGGCACCGACAGACTGGAAAATGTCTTCACGTATCCCTCCACCGCGAAACCGATTCCTCCGGGAAATTGTGAGGACCATCCACTCACAGCGTGCCAGGCGGCCGGCAACTCCAGCGAGTCAGCGGCAGGGACCCAGGCTGTGAATACATTGCCGACGTCACGCTCGTCGGACAGTCCGACAATGAGTTGATGGAATCGCCCGAACGCGGCATGTGCCGTATGTAGACCGAACGCCAACGGGACCGACCACGTCATGCGGAGTCGCGGGTCAACCTTGAGGTCGTCGCGATCCGGGATGACATACACATTAACTCCGGGGTTCACGCTGAGGCGGTCATTGCCAACATTGCTGACAGCCTCCGCAAACGCATTGATCTCAGTCGTCTTGACGGAGCCCTCTTCGAGATCCTGGAACTGTCCGCCCAGTTCGTACGCCATGGTGGATTCTCGCCAGCGGGCACCGACTTTGAATTCGCCAGGTTTGCCAAATACCGAGGCAACGAGACTCGCATCCGTGCTCTCGATGGAAGCCGATCGCTCCGGGACATCTTTTGGTCCGATCTCGTTGGTGGATCGGGAAGTCGATGTATGCATCTCCAGGAACAGCGGCAGCCGCCGGGAGCGATATGCATACCGTCCGCCGACCGCGCGATTCGTCCACGAGACCTCTCGCTCTGAATCCTCGTCGGATTCACGCGGGACGAAACTTCCGTCGAAGTTCGTGACCGTCCCGGCGATATTGCCACGATCTGTCGTGCTGAGCCCAGTCACGGAGACCGTGTGACTCGCACCGACAAACGCATGCAGTTTAGCGAAGCGATCCCCGAACCGGTATGGCAAACGCTGGCCGTAGAGATTGGGCGTCAGCTCTTCCACGAGCGACTGTCGAGCCGATGCAACGAACGAAACGCGTTCGGGAATAATCGGACCTTCCAGCCGTGCTCCGCTCAGGAATGGAGCGATTGCGGCCGATCCGGCGAAACGCTCCTTGTTACCATTCCGCGTTGATACATCCATCACCGAGGAGAGCCGCGTTGAGTAGGCGGCTCCGAACCCGGCGGTGTACACGTCGGCGTGATCGACGATCTCTTCCGGGAACGCTGAATAGAAGCTGACAATGTGGAAGGGCTGATAAATCGGGATACCATCCAGAAGCGCCAGATTCTGGTCGGTCGAACCCCCGCGGACGAAGAACTGCCCGCCACGATCACCCTGTATTGCGACGCCCGGTATGGTCTGAAGATACCCGGCCAGATCTCCGCTTGCGCCCAGCACCGGAACGCGCTGGATATCCGCCGGCTGGACGACTTGCAATCCGGCACTCACCGCTGTGATGCCGCCCTCGGCCTGGACCTCAACGATCACTTCCTCCATGCTCTGTGCTGCAGGCACGAGCACGATCCGCATGAACTCCTGCCGATCTGCTCGAACGTCAACGGACTCGCGAGCCGGCGCATACCCCACGTACGTAACTACCATCTCGTACCGATCTGGAGTTACCCTCGGCAGGATAAAGTATCCATCTCCATCGGTAGCCGTGCCGAAGCGTAATCTTCCTTCCTGTTGCAGAACAATCGAGGCGCCCTGTAGAGGCCGCATAGTCTGCGAGTCACGAACGAATCCTCGAAGCGTGGCCGTCTGTCCCGTGGCCTCTACGACGACAAGGTTGACCAGAACGGCAGTCAGAAGGGCGACAAGTACAGAAATGCGACCGGGCGTATTCATGTGGGTAGTCTAGGTCCGCGGACGCGACGGTGCAATCCCAATCGGCCGCTCTAGCCCTGCCGCAGCCAGCGGATGATGTCGGTGAAGCTGGGTTTCTTGCCGTACATCAGAATCCCCACGCGATAGATCCTGGACGATATCCAGATTGATCCAAGGAAGGCGCCGCCCAGAAGCGCAAGTGCCAGTATTGTTTGCCACAGGGGCACGTTGGTGGCTGCGATTCTCACCGTCATCAGAATGGGTGAGAAGAACGGGACGATCGAAAGCCAGAATGACAGCGCACTGTCCGGGCTCTCGATTACGTGCCCGATCATCAACATGGGAACGATGATGGGTGCGGCGATTGGAAGGACGAACTGCTGTGCATCGGACTCCTGCTCTACTGCGCTTCCTACGGCTGCAAACAGGCTGGCGTACAGCAGGTATCCGCCAATGAAAAAGAGAACGAAAAGAACAAACGCGCTGAACGGGATCTGCGGGATCGTCACGCCCGCCGCGTCGAGTACGGCCTGCTGATTGGTTGTCTCGGTCAGACCGTATTCGGCTGGATCGATAAACAGCGCTGCAATGGCGCCGCCAAACGCCATGATACCCATGCCAAGAATGCACCAGACGAGAAACTGCGTCAGGCCCATCGCTCCGATGCCAAGTACCTTGCCCATCATCAATTGAAATGGTCTGGCTGATGATGCGATGAGTTCGGCGATGCGGTTTGTCTTCTCCTCAATAACTCCGCGCATCACAAAGGCGCCGTAGATGAACATGCAGATATAGATGACGAATCCCATGACATAGCCGATGCCGGCAAGCGCCGTTGCAGCATCGGCCTCCTCACCCTGATCGGTAAGCTTTACCATTCGAACGTCGACGTTGTCGTTCAGAATCCGTAGCACGGCATCCGGCGCCCCGGCGTCTACCAGTCGGCGTTGCCTCACGGCACGATCTACGACCTGCTGGAGCTGGGTGGAAAACATCAAGCCTCCTCCCCCTCGCGAGTAGAAGGAAGCGGGCCCTAGTCCCTGAAGAACATCGGCCGGAAGCAACAAATACCCGTCAAGCAGTTGTTCTTCCACCATGAACCGAATCGTGTCAACGGGAACGTCGAGCTGAACCATCTCAAACTCGACAGGGAAATCCAGGGCATCGGCCAGTACGCCGGTCTCATCGACGATCGCGATCTTTCGCGTCACCTGCTCATCGACGGCGACCATGACAAAGACGGGGATAGCGATCAGGGCGATCATAAAGATCGGACCGAGCAATGTGCCGATGACAAAACCTTTGGTCTTCACCCGCTGAATGTACTCGCGTTGCGCAATTACCCACAGGGCACTTTTCATAAGACTGGCACGCTGTAACGCACGAAAGGTATATGCTGGCTACGCATGGACATCTGCCCCCGAAACCACAGCGATAAAGATCTCATTGAGGCTAGGCTCAACAAGTTCGAATTTATGAATCTCGTCGAGGTTGGCTATCGATGCCTCGAGGACTACTCGCGGTTCGGTTCCATCCAGCAGCCGCACCTCGGCTCGATTCTGGGTCTTGTTGATCACGCGGATATTTCCAACGGTTTCAAGCTGCGTTAGAAAGTCTGTGCTACCGCTGAACTCAAGATTGATAACATCTCTCCCGAAGGAGTTCTTGACGTCACGCAGTGCTCCGTCGAGGACAACGCGGCCATCGGAGACGAGGCAGATATCGTCGCAAAGTTGCTCGACCTGCTCCATGCGGTGCGACGCGAAGAGAATGGTGCGGCCGTCCTCCTTCAGTTCGAAAATGACTTCCTGCAGCAGCTCGGCGTTTAGCGGATCGAGTCCACTGAACGGTTCATCGAAAATCAGCAACTGTGGTTTGTGGGCGACTGTTGCGATGAACTGAACTTTTTGCTGCATCCCCTTGGACAGCTCCTCGATCTTCTTGCTCCCCCATGAGGAGGCTTCGAACCGATCCAGCCAGTATGTAATGGCGTCGCTTGCATCTGAACTGGACATGCCTTTCAGAGCCGCGAGATACTCTAGTTGGTCTCGCACGCGCATCTTCTTGTACAGGCCGCGCTCCTCAGGGAGATAGCCCATGACGCGTTGGCTCCAGGCGCCGACCGTGCGATCCTGAAACCGGATCTCACCCTCGTCGGGCATCGTGATGAAGGCGATCATCCGAATCGTTGACGTCTTCCCGGCGCCGTTGGGGCCAAGGAGTCCGAAAATCCGACCCTTATCAACGCTAAAGCTGACCCGGTCAACGGCCAGCTTTGTCGCATATTTCTTTGTAACAGCGGAGACCGTTAGCATGCCAGAAGGGAGAAGTAGTCTCCTTTTTGTTTCGTTCAGTTTCGAGTGGCTCGAGGGTCCTCTTGCGCACCCTGGTCCTTCTCGATCAGGACATCTCCAAACGAGATGTCCTCCGCGCTAAGTACGAGGACGGTCGACGCAAGGCCTTCGAGGCGCACCTGCAGGCGTTCGTAGTATTCCACGAAGCCAAGATGAGGTTCCGCCATACCCATGAATATCAGGTCTGCCTCGCTTGAGGAGTCGCGAAGAATCTCATCAAAAGATCGGCCGTCCGCGACAATCACGTCGCTCACCGCTCCGGTTCGTGCGCTATCGACAAGCTGATGCAAATTCTGACTCACAGTCGGAGCAGCATCGGCCGAAGGAACGACCATCTTGACCGTTACCTGTGCGCCACGCCACGACAGGCTGGTTTTGAGCAAGTAGGCAAGGATCATCATCAGCGCCCCGTTGCCCTTGAGGCCGCCCCACCAGACGTCGATGTGTCGGCGTCTTCCGAATCCCCGGTCGCTGTTGTGGCGCACGATCGCCGTGTTCCGTTTAGACCGGAAGAAATGTTCGATCATGCGGCAGTACTCGGCTCTGCGCTCTTTGGATTCGCTGTCGCCCATGAGGATCGTGTTCGGCACGAGAGCACCCAATCCATACAGGTCGACCAGAGCAGTCGCACCATCAAACGGCGTGGCGGCCGAAACGGCTCGTACCAGGCATCGAACGCCTTTTCGATCCATGAACTCGTGAATCGTATTCTCGAGGGCGGCAATCCGTGCCTGATCCACCGTAGGGCTTGTGACGACGGTAGATACTGTCATCAGGGCCTTGTTGTGGGAAATCGCCGAGGCAAGATCGATCAAGTGCCATCGCCGCGTCGGTGCACCGGAGAGCACAAGGATATGGGGACGCCAGTTTTTTGGGTCGGGGGTGTCTCGAAGGTGAAACAGTCCGGTTCGCGTAAGGGTCATCCAGATTCCCCTGCGAACGTCACCCCACTCGCTTCGGAGTTCCTTTCTCTCCAGCCAGAAATAGATCCCCGCCACGGTGATAACTGCGATGGTCGTCGCCAGCGGATTGATGAGAAACATCACTGCCCCGCATCCGATGGCGCCCAGAAATGAGACCGTCCAGTGCACCTGGAATTTGGGGCGAAACGAGGGGTTTCGAAGGAAGCGCTCCAGCCCTGCTGCGACGTTCAGAACGCCGTAGGTCGTCAGGAAAAACATGGTCAGCACGGGCGCGATCGCGTTGAGGTTGCCGAGCATCACAGTGATGAGCGCGATGGCGAAGGTCACGGCTGTTCCGATGCGCGGTTCATCTTCCGGCCCGGTCCCGCGTCCCAACCAGCGAAACGAATCTGGCAGGACCCCATCGCGGGCCAGAGCCTGTAGAACCCGCGGGGCGCCCAGGATGCTGCCGACGGCGCTGGAGAGTGTTGCGCCCCAAACACCGAGAAGGATGGCGTCGCCCCAGAACGCCATCCTCTTCATGATAAGCGGGTCGGAAACGAGTTCGCTTGCCGGCGCCCACCGAACGAGAAACAGCGGAACGATCATGTATATCGCGTAGCCCGCACCTACGGCGGCGAGGGTGCCGCGGGGAATCGATCGACCCGGATCACGGAGATCACCGGACATGTTCACGCCGGCCATGATTCCGGTTACGGCCGGGAAGAACACTGCAAAGACTACCCAGAATCCGGGCCCGTCGGTTACCGGAGTAGTCGAACTCACGAACTCGCCGCCGTCTATCGGTCCACCAAGCAAGAGGGACACAAGCGACAGACCGATCGCGCCCATGATGACGTACTGGGCCCGGATGGCCGCTCGGGCCGACTTCATCGCCAGAAGCGCCACGCCGACCGTCGTTACCATTCCGACCAGTTTCTCGTCGAGCGTAGGGAACACGCGAACGACACTCTCGGCAAAACCGATGGTGTAAAGTGCCACCGACAGCGCCTGGGCGATGTAAAGGGGAATGCCGACGGCGCCACCACTCTCGATGCCGAGTGTGCGGCTGATCATGTAGTACGCGCCGCCGACCTTGACTTGCTGCGCTGTTGCTATCGATGATATCGATAGCGCCGTCAGAAACGTTATCCCTGTGGAAAGGGTGACGATGGCAAGGGTCCCTGTCAGCCCGACGCTACCAACCACCCACCCGAATCTCAGGTACATGATTACGCCGAGGATCGTCAGAATCGAAGGTGTGAATACACCCTGAAACGTGGTCAACCCGGTTCCCTGGTTGGGTCGATCACTCATCTGCTGGCGCCCGGGTGGTGGATTGCGTGGGAGAGGCACAGTGCAGCGACAATGTCGCCAGGAACGTCGTGCAAACTACACAATTAATGATTCCGCAATGACAGGCCTGCATGTCGCCATGTCGCAACGAGTACAGGCAAAACCCGTCTGACAGGATCGTCACGGAGTTTCGAATCCGGTGAATGTGTTGATCGCCCCGGCTACATCCGCGACGCGATCTGTCGCAATGACATCGACTCCGGATTGCAGCAGGGCCTCGTAGATCGTCGCGCCCGCAGCGGCTGCCCGCTCGTCGATTTCCCCGAACGTGCCCATCATGGTGCGAATGCCGCGAGCGTGTGCCAGACGAATCACTTCAGGTCGAATTTCGCCGACTCCCGTCCACACAACGATTCTTTCGGCATCCACACCGGAGTCTAGAGCCGCGAGAAGGTCCCGCTCGGATTCTGCCGGCACAGAGTACATCAGATCAGGAGCTGTCCCTGTGAACGCCATCAGATCCGGGATACTGTAAACGATGATGACGACACGTCCCCCCGCCTCGTGCTTGCGTATTGCGTTGATGAGCAACTCTGGAGCGAGGCCCGGCTTGACGTCCAGCGTCAGAACAGCACGTGCTTCAGCCCAGTCCAGGGCCTCGGCAAGCGTCGGAACCCGAAAGGGGGTAATGATCCCGCGCTCGTCTCGCAGAAGAAGCGCACGAATTTCCGCCAGCGAATGCTTCTCGACCAACCCGCTTCCGGTCGTCGTCCGTGCAAGTTCGTCGTCGTGAATCAGGATTAGAGTGCTGTCGGCTGTCATGCGTACATCTACTTCAAGCAGCGCCGGAGCCGTCTGCAAGACTCTATCCATGGTTGCGAGGCAGTTCTCCGGGTAACCCGGGGTTGGACCCCCGCGGTGCGCGCTGAGAAGGGGACCCGCATCGGATGAGTACCGCAGGTACGCGGAGAGTGCACCGGCATCCTTGAAGTGGCGATAGTTCTCGGCCGCCCGAACGTATGACGGGGCTGAGCTCTGCTCAACTCCGATCGTTTTGCAGCCGGAGAAGAGAACGAATGCGAGTGCAAGACACGACAGTCTGGCAATAGCGGCGCAGTCGCGAAGTCTCATAGTGTCATTCCTCTAGTGCAACTGGACGATGTACGCAGCGCCTGGTTTTGAATCGGCGGCCTGGCCGATCAGCGCCAGCGACCCGTCCACGGCCAGATCAGACCCGAACGCAACATCACCCACGTCCACGATGTGTCGTTGTCGCCATGCTGAGGGTCCGGTCTTCTCGAACACGTACACGACCCGGTCGATGTTGAACTCGAACCGAAGCTGTTCGTCGAAGCCGACCACAAGCGCTCGGTCGTCGCCCAGCGCGACGTTTGATCCGAACGCTCCGTACTCGAAATCCCGCGCCGGGTATAGAACTCCCGATCGAATCCACGCACCTTCGGCGTCACGTTCAAATAGCGTCGCCCGTCCGGATTCGTCACTTCCAGCCCGTCGCTCGCCGACGATCGCTCGACGTCCGTTGACGTCAAGTGGAAGGAAGAAATCGTCGAGGCCCCCAAATCGCTGCTGGAATTTCCATCGACCGGTCGACTCATCGAGTCCGAGGAAATAGACGGAGCCGGGGCGGGCTGCAAGGTAGGTAGAGGCACCTACGACCATCACATCATTCCGGATCACGGCTGAGGACCCGAAAACCCCGAGCGAGGGACTCGTCGCCGGGACAATCCGTTGCGTCAATCGCCACGTGTCAGGCGCGTTCGGCGAAGGCCGGTACAGGTATCCCGTTCCGTGGTACTGTTCGTTGATGGCGTCTCCCGACGACGTAACCAGAACGTTGTCCCCGTCAATCGCAACGGCTGCCGCGTACGCTCCCTCTTCGCGTTCAGGTACCTCCGTGAACCGTGCTCGCTGGATCCACGCGCCCGTCAGCGAGTCGCGCTCGAACAGGTAGGCGGCATTCGGGCGATTCGCCAGATGCGCCGGCCTGAACGCTGCGACGACGATGCGGTCTCCGCTCATGTCCAGCGATCTACCGAAGAAATCTCCCGGCGTGCAGTCGTCTGGTACTAGCGTGGCCACATGATTCCAGTGGCCGGTTGTGCTGTCTGATTCATAGACGTATGTCGCTCCGGAATCCGCACCGCAGCCGTCAGCACCACTTGCTCCCACTGCGGCACGATGACCCTCGATATCGACCGACACCCCGAAAAAGTCGCCGGCCCGCTCGGCTGGATTCGGAAGGCGATAGATCTGGCTCAGCGCGACGTCCGTGCAGAGAAGGCACGCCATCACGATCATCCCGAGCGTTCGCGGCGCGAACGCAGTTCTCGTCGGTCGCCCGGACCTTACGGAACACCGTCCGTGGCTCTTGATCATGCCGCTAGTACGCATTCTCGCTCGCGAGTCCGCCCCATACCGTCATCCACATAATCTTCAGATCAAGGACGAGGGACCAATTCTGTATGTAGTACAGGTCGTATTCGATACGCTTCTCGAGTGACGTATTGCCACGCCATCCGTGAACCTGAGCCCAGCCGGTGATACCTGCCTTGGTCATGTGTCGCAACATGTATCCGGGAATTCGCTCCTTGAACTCATCGATGAATACCGGCCGTTCAGGTCGAGGACCCACGACAGACATATCGCCCCTGATCACATTGATAAATTGCGGAAGCTCATCCAGCGACGACCGTCTCAGAAATGCGCCCACCCGAGTTGCGCGCGCCTCGCCAGCCTTGGCCCACACCGGACCCGTGTCGCGCTCCGCATTCACGGGCATCGAGCGAAACTTCAGCATCTGGAACTTTCGCCCGTTCAGTCCCATCCGTTCCTGCCGGTAAAAAACAGGACCGGAGGATGACAGCTTGACCGCGATCGCCAGAACAAGCAGAAGCGGCGATGTGAGGGTCAGAACAACGGCCGAAAACACGATATCGACAGCCCGTTTCCAGAAACGACCCATCTGAATCGGAGCCTCGTCAATCACATGAATGACGGGAAGCCCGGCAAGATGAGTGACCCGACTATTCAGGACATCAAACTGAAACAGGTCCGGAACCATGCAAACGTGCACGAGGCGGCTTGAGAGGTCTTCGATGAGATTGGCAATATGGTCCGCCGCCGACAGAGACAACGCGATGAAGACGTAGTCGACGGGCTCGTCCGTGTCGTGTGATTCGTCGACGATCCGTGCCACATCCGCGACCCCCGACAGGATATCCGGGCCCTGCTTTTCGTCGTCCGCAAATCCGACGACGACCAGGCCCATCCAGGGGAATTGCTCCAGGGCTTGCTGGAGTCTGCGACCCACTGTTCCCGCTCCCACAATCAGCACGCGCCGCACGAACTTCCCCTGGCGTCGTGCCCGACGTACGTAGGAGTAGATGGCGAGCCGGTAGAGGATCATCAGTGTTGGGGTCAGCACCCCGAACAGGATGAGCATCAGCCGGGAAAAGGAGAGTGCTCGATAGAAAGAGAGGGACGCGGCGACAACCAGCAATTCAACGGCCACCGCCTTCGCCACCGCAAAGACGAGGCTGGATATACGTTGAGCCCGGTCAGCCGCATACAGGCCCGTGGACCAGAAAACCAGCGACGCGACGATCAGAACCCACGGCAACAAATACAGATACCGCTCGAAGGGCACCCACTCAGGGGGAACGAGCAGCTCGAACCGGATGAGATAGGCCAGGATCCATGCGACAATCGTCAGCACGAAATCGCCGGCGAACATCATGCGCTGGAACAGTCGGCTATGCTCCTGTAGCATGAAATCGTTCTGGTTGATGAGGCTGTTTGATGACCTGTCCGGATTCCGCCGAAGAGGATCCCGAAAGGACCATGAATTGCACGGCCAAGATAACAGCCCGTGCAGCTCACTTCTACGAATTGGCGGCTAATCGTGGAGGTTTAGCAGTAGCGAGATGTCGAGAGCCTGTACCGAATGGGTCAATGCGCCGCAGGAGATGTTGTTCACGCCGGTCCGGGCGATGCGGGTGACGGTCTCAAGAGTCACGTTGCCGGATGCCTCCGTCTCGACTGCGCCGTCCACCAGTTCGACCGCGGCGGTGAGCAGGGACGTATCAAGATGGCCGTCAGGATCGACCGAAGTCATATTATCCAGCAAGAGATAGTCAATCCCTCCCATCCGAAGCGCCCGTCTCACTTCATCGAGCGTCGTGACTTCAACTTCGATCTTCAGCGGAGTAGCGCTGTTGTTGGCGTACTTCCGTGCAGCGGAGATGGCGTTCTCAATTCCACCGGCCGACGAGATATGATTCTCCTTGATGAGAATCATGTCGTAGAGGCCGATTCTGTGATTTGTCCCGCCACCGAGGAGGACCGCCCACTTGTCAAGGAGTCGAAGTCCCGGGGCCGTTTTTCGCGTGTCAAGAATCTTCGTGCGATACGACGCGACGGCATCCACCATCTCTCGTGTCATCGTCGCAATTCCGCCCATGCGCTGGAGGATGTTCAAGGCGAGCCGTTCGGCTGTAAGAATGCTGATCGCGGGTCCACGGACCGTTCCCGCCACATCGCCCGCCCTCACGTTCGCGCCATCCGAGATCTTCCACGAAACGCCAATGCTGTCATCTACCATCCGAAAGACCTGTGAGGCCACCGACAGGCCGGCCAATACTCCGTCCTGCTTGCAAACGAAATCTCCTTCGGCGCGTGTGTCCGGTGATACGGTGGCCAACGAAGTCACGTCGCCGTCTCCGACGTCCTCCGCCAGGCCGGTGCGGATAACGTCGGTTAGATATTCATCGGAGATATACTCGGGTCGATCGATCTGCGGCATTCAGGTTCTTGCGAGTTCCCGCTCAATAATTTCGACCAGGCGTCGAGGAGCCCTGGTGGGGCGCCCGCGGGCCGTGTCCATGAAGCACAGCGTTACATGTCCCGTCGCGATAACGTCGTCTGGCACGTCTTCCCGGAAGACGACGTATTCGATCTTTACCCTTGCCACCGGTACAGTTTCCGGAAAGATCGATCGGATAATAAGGACATCGTCATAGGTTGCAGATCTGCGATACTGCACCGAAACGTCCGTGACCGGCATGCTGATTCCCGCTTCCTCCAGCTCGGCGTACGGTAAACCAAGGTCCCGGAGGGCCTCTGTTCGAGCGATCTCGAAGTAGTCGAGGTAGTGCGTGTGGTAAACGACACCCATGGGATCGCATTCACGATAGCGTACCCGGTGCCGGTAGTCGAAAGAGAGCATGGTCCGTTCCCGCCGTATCCGCGCGGCTAGTCCGTGGGCCGATCAACCTTCAGATTGTCCGCCAGCGGAGCAGTAGCCGGAGTCTCTCCGATCTGACTCGTTTCATATGCACCGATGGCATCGAACTTCTCGATTCGAGAGGAGACGAGTTTTGCAGGAGACATTTTTTCCAGTTTCTTGAGAGCGCTCGCAAGTGCATGCCCCACTGCATCGAAGGTGGCATTGACGTTGCGATGCGCACCACCTTTGGGTTCCGGGATGATCTCATCGATGATACCCACCTCGGCGAGATCGGGTGCCGTGAGCTTGAGTGCCCGGGCTGCATCTTCCTTGTGATCCCACGATCGCCACAAGATGGACGAACAACTCTCAGGGGAGATGACCGAGTACCACGAGTTCTCGAGCATAAGAACGCGGTTGCCGACACCGATCCCCAGTGCACCACCCGACGCTCCTTCGCCGATTACGATAACCACGACGGGTACCGGCAATCTCGCCATTTCGAACAGATTGCGTGCGATGGCTTCCGCCTGTCCTCGCTCTTCCGCTTCCAGGCCGGGGAATGCGCCCGGTGTGTCGAGGAGTGTGACGACAGGCTTGCCATATTTCGCGGCCATCTTCATTAGCCGCAGTGCTTTGCGGTAGCCCTCCGGATTCGGCATGCCAAATCGACGGTACTTCCGGCTCTTCGTGTCCCGACCCTTCTGGTGACCGATTATCACGACAGTCCGATCGCGATATCCGAACCGCGAACCCTTGAACTTCGTCAACCCGCCGACTATGGCCGGGTCATCCATGAATAGACGGTCTCCGTGAAGTTCTACGAAGCCGTCGGTCAGCGCCTCGATATAGTCGAGCGTGTACGGCCGAAGCGGATGTCGGGCAATCTGGACCCGCTGCCACCGCGTCAAATTTCGGTAGATCGATGTCCGGAGCTCGTCTACGCGTCTCTCGAGGGCCTCGATCTGCGGACTGAGGTCCACCTCGACGTCGGCGTCGTCGACCGATCGCATTTCGATGAGCTTCTGCTCGAGGTCGTGCAACGGCCTCTCGAAATCCAACAAATGCTGTTCCTGGAGCTTAGACATCAATCAGCGTCGAGTGATTTGCTTGATTCGCGCCGATTCCGGAGTTCGGCCCCGGATGACTGTCGACAACCGGCGAATCGTACGGAATAATACTAAATGATCCTATTTCAGTCAGTTGCCTGATCGCGTCTCAGACTTCTTGCAATGATGTCGATGTCGAGAGATATCGACCGATTATGCATGTAGAATAGCCAGGCGCGCTCAAGGTCTGCCGCACCGGGGTGGATGATCGGGAGGGTTTCTGACACCGAAAACAGCCCTCGCTCGATTCGCCACTCATCGGGTGGAACGAACTCGTCATGCGGCAGAAATCCCACCAGCGCGTCCTTGCCCCAAAGGACTCGAGGCGTCATTCGCAGTTTGTTTGTGAGGCGAGCCAACCTCGGGCTTGAGATTACGGCCGACAACACCTCTGCAATTGGCCACAGGAGAATGCCAATGAGTGCGATGAGTCGATGCGCAAGCTTTTGCCCTGCGAAACCGGCTGCTCTGCCGTGGGTGATCTCGGAGGGGACAAGTGGTACAGAGAGGTCCTCTACACGAGCCTTTCCGATCACGTGGCTCCCGCCTGGCACCAGCGTCTTGAATTCGACCGGCAGGTCCCTCAGCGATTGCATCAGCGACAACACTGTTCTGTTTGAAAGTCCACTGGTGGCGAAGATGACGTCGTCGATCCGATGAATGCGAACGACGTCGCGCAGCTGCGCGATTGATCCCAGGCGGCGGACGGACATGCTTGCGTCGGGATCCGTGGCCGCCTCGTTCTCGACGTACCCTGCGACGACGAACGGGGGTCGATACTGGGATGAAATCGTCTGTTCCAGTTGAACGGCTTCAGCGCTGTCACCGACGACGATCGCGCGCCTCACGCCGCTGTTCCGTTTGTTCACCGCGATCCTCCATCCCAACAATAGAATTGCGGCCGGGACCAGACTCACGGCAATGACGAGCCGCGAGAACGCAATCGCTTTGATAAAGAACGACAGAGACGCGGTAAACGCGAAAGCACCTGTGAGGCCGATCGCAACCGGTCGGAGGCGTTGTCTCGTACGCTCGTAGCCACCGGCCAGGCGGATGCTTGCGACCGCAGCAGCGGCGTAAATGAGCGGGATTGTCAGAAGGAATCGAGAGGTCGACGCCGTATTCGCCGTCGCGGGCCAGACGGCGGCTATGCCCACAACCGAAGCGTAAACAAAAACAAGATCCAACGCCGGAAAGGCAAGTCGCCGGACTGTTCGACGGACAACGGAGATCGTGGCCCGAACGACGATCGCCATCCGCAATCCGAATCGCAGCATGCGGGAGCGCTTTGTAAAATGCTTGTCAGCGAAGTGCAACATCGCACCATAAAAAAGCCGAACGTATCTAAGATCACCCTTTCTCGTGCTTTCTCCCTTGTAGTGAATGATCTGAGTCTCGGGGGTATAGTAGATCTTCCAGCCGGCGGCCTGTATTCGATAGCACAGGTCAAGATCTTCGCCATACATGAAAAAATCCTCGTCGAACAGGCGGACGAGTCGTTGATCAGTCGGGCCGGATGACTCGGCCCCGTAGGCTGAGCAGAGGGCTGTGCGTCGAATCATCATACACGAGCCGCTGAGAGCGTCCACCTCTGCCACCTCGTCGATGGGCAGGTACGTCATATTGTATCGACCGAACCGGGGACTACGGGGGAACAGCCGGCTCAGCCCGGTGATGCGATACGAGGCCACTCGCGGGGTAGGAAAGGCCCGGCGGCTTTCGCGAGCGAACGTGCCGTCCGGATTCAGAATCTTGCAACCGACCGCGCCCGCGTCGGGATGACGTTGCATGAAGTCGACGAGCGTCTCAAGCGTGTCCTCCTGAATAATCGTATCAGGATTGAGGATCAGCAGAAACCTGCCGGACGATACTTCGATCGCCTGATTATTCGCGGCGCCGAATCCGACGTTGGACGTGTTTGCAATCAAGCGGACCTGCGGAAAGTTGTTTCGAACAGACTCCGCGGATCCATCGACAGAGTCGTTGTCGACGACGATGACTTCTACTCGCAGTCCGTCGGCTGCACTGAGGACCGAAGCCAGAGCCTGCTCGAGAAACTCGCGCACGTTGTAGTTAACAATGATCACGGAGACATCGACCTTGTGCGTCAAGGACGAGGGCGGGGGCGATGTCTCGGGTGTCAGTGCAGGGTTCCGTGTAGACACGAGTCGATTCGCGTGAGGTGCTGGCGCGTTGTGAAAATGGAGGACGGCTAGTACAAATTGGTCGGGACTTCGATCCGCATGGCTTCGGATCGGGAAAGAGCGAGCGTATTATCGGCAAAGCCAGAAAGTCGGTCTATTCCGCATTGCTATGCTGACGCGCGAAATCAAGGCTACGATTGTGCTCGCTACACCTGTAGTGGCTACGCAGGTGGCGCAGATCTCCATGGGGTTTGTCGACACCGTGATGGTCGGGCATCTGAGCAGCACGGCTCTGGCAGGAATTGCCCTCGGCAATTCCATCTTCTTCACGACCATCGTTATCGCCATGGGCGTCGTCATGGCCGTCGGCCCCATGGTCTCCCAGGCGTTCGGCGCAGGAGACGACTCCGGACTCGCTCGATCTGTGAGGCAGGGACTCTGGTTGGCGGCCATTCTTACCGTTCCATCGATGTTGATCGTCCGCAATGCCGGAGTGCTGCTCATGTGGATGGGACAGGATGCCGAGACAGTGAGTCTGTCGCAAGCGTATCTGCGAGCGATCTCGTGGGGAGCCTTCCCGTTTCTGGGCTTCGTCGCGCTGCGGAGTTTCATTGAGGGTGTTTCAAGACCGCGACCGGCGACGGTGATCAGCGTTGCGGCCGTCGGCCTGAACATACTCGCGAACTATGTTCTGATGTACGGGAAGCTGGGGTTTCCCGCACTGGGACTGGTCGGTACTGGCTGGGCAAGTTCGATTGTGTTCTGGTTTATGTTGATCACGCTAGTGTTCGTGACGCAGCTGAGCCCGACGTTCGCCGAATACGGCGTATTCAAGCACATTCGACGCCCGGACCCACGCTATCTGGCAGAGATCTTCCGGATCGGCTGGCCTATCGGTATCGGTTACGGGGTTGAGTCGGGGCTTTTTCTTATTACGGCCCTCATGATGGGTCTTCTGGGCACGGTGGCACTGGCCGCGCACCAGGTTGCGATACAGTGCGCGGCGTTCACATTCATGGTACCTCTCGGGATCGGTATTGCGACATCAGTTCGAGTAGGTCAGGCAGTGGGTCGCCAGGACTCGGATGGTGCGACGATCGCCGGCTTTGTCGGAATTGGACTCGCTGCCGTCTTCATGCTCTTTGCAGCTACCCTCTTCTGGATAATGCCGCGGGCTATTGTCGGTCTGTATCTCGACCTTGCAGATCCGGCGAATGCGGATGTAATCCGGCTGGCGGCAGCGCTACTTGTCGTCGCCGCCGTGTTCCAGATCTTCGACGGCATTCAAGTTTCGGCGGCCGGCGCACTCCGTGGACTTAAGGACACCCGGGTGCCCATGCTAATCGGGTTCGTGTCGTACTGGGTCGTCGGTCTGTCCACCGGATACGTACTCGGATTCGGCTTCGACTACGGACCGATCGGGTTGTGGTGGGGTCTCGTGTTAGGGCTTGTCGCGGCGGCGATCCTTCTGTCAATCCGCTTTGGGATTCGCGTCCGAGCACGGATCGACGATTTCGTTCCTGTGGCTCTTGACGTTGAATGACACCGGCTGGCAGTGTGATTTATGCGGGTCGAATCCGTGCGGTTTTGTAGATAATTCAAGCGCGATCCCATAATATCTGTCCTGCTGTTGGTGTACCTTAGCACGCTCTCATGGAATTCCGCGCTTGTTGGTTCTGGTTGATCTGACGTTTCTGTATGCCTCAGGTATTTCCGAAGAGGGCGAACGCCCTGCCGCTATTATCACTTCTCGGCGCGACAGGGGGCGGTATCCTGACCATCTTCCTCGTCTGGTACTATTTCTCGCCCGAATTCACGGACGTCGGATATGAACCAGAGCAGCCGACCCAGTACAGCCATCTGACACACGTTGGTCAGCTGGGCATGGACTGTCGCTATTGCCACAGCGCCGTAGAGTACTCGTCGCACGCGAACGTGCCGGCCACGCAGACGTGCATGAACTGTCACAACCAGATCAAGACGGAGAGCCTCAAGCTTCTCCCTGTCAGGGCGAGTTGGGCCACCGGAGATCCGGTAAACTGGGTGAACGTTCACCAACTGCCCGATTATGCCCGGTTCAGTCACGCGGTTCACGTCAAGAATGGAGTGGGCTGCGAGACATGCCACGGCCGCGTTGACCAGATGGAGGTCGTCCTGTTAAAAGAGCCGCTGTCGATGGGATGGTGCCTGGAGTGTCATCGCCAGCCCGAGCTCTATCTTCGGCCGTCCGATGAGATCACGACGATGGGTTACGTACACCCTGTCGACTTTGTCGACAGAAATCTGGACCGAATTGTGGAGGAGGGCATTCGGCCGCCTACCAACTGTTCGGCCTGTCACTATTAAGAGTTTTTCAAAATCCTTCGCCTTGCGCTGAGCACTCAGTGATGATTGAGCTTCCGATCATAGATGCTGTCGAATCCAGCGACCGTACTCCCCGCGACCGGTTCTGGAGAAGTATCAGCCAGCTGACGAAGGATCCTGCCTATCGGGACTTTCTGAAGGAGGAGTTCCTCCCGGGTGCCAGTGGGACGCCGGGCGCGAGTTCGCGCCGGCAGTTCCTTCAGCTGATGGGTGCCTCGATGGCTCTGGCGGGTCTGACGGCCTGTCGCAAGCCGGTCGAGATGATTCTCCCGTATGCTCGAAAGCCGGAGGAGATTACTCCGGGGATCCCGCTCTTCTTTGCGACGGCGATGCCATTCCGGGGCGCAGTCCACGGACTGCTTGTCGAAAGTCATGAGGGCCGTCCGACGAAAGTAGAGGGGAATCCGGAGCATCCTGTAAGCCTCGGTGCGGCCGGCGTGTTCGAACAGGCATCGGTGCTGAATCTCTATGATCCGGACCGTTCGACCAACGTACTTCGTGACGGTAATCCGTCGACCTGGGCTGACTTTGTTGCATTTAGCAGGACGCTCGAAGGACGACGGGTCGCGGTTATCGCAGACGAGAGTTCCTCACCGACGCGACGGGCAGTACGATCGGCGCTGGAATCGCGATTTACGGATCTGGAGTGGGTCACGCACAGTCCGACAGGGATTGATGCTGAAGCGGCGGGGATGCAGATGGCCTATGGTCGCGATGTGCGGCCGCGCTACCGATTCTCTCAGGCGAATGTGATCGTCAGTCTTGACGCCGATTTTCTGGCGCCAACAAGTCGCCATTTTTTGGCCAATAGCCGAGAATTCGCGGATAGCCGACGGCTCGAGAGCCCGGACGACTCGATGAGCCGCTTGTATTCGATCGAGAGCGCCTACTCGCTTACCGGCGCGATGGCTGACCACCGGCTGCCTCTCCGATCATCGGAGATCGGAGCGTTCGCGCAAGCCGTGGCATCCCTGCTCGGCGTTCCTGGCGCGGCCGCGACCGCCTTTCAGGATGATGCGCATGCTGTCGCGATAGCGGCCGATTTACGAAAGGCGGGGAGTTCCGGTGTCGTGCTCGCCGGAGAGACGCAACCTCCCGAAGTGCACGCACTGTGCGCAGCGATCAACTCGCATCTGGGTGCGCCCGGTAATACGGTCGAACTTCTGGCGATCGATGCGCCTCGGGACACGACAAATCTGCCCGCCCTCGTACAGAACCTGAACGCAGGTCGCGTTGACGTCCTGGTAATGATCGGTGTAAATCCGGTCTACAATGCGCCGGCCTCGCTGGGATTTTCAGAGGCGCTGAAGCGGGTTAGCGAAACCATCCATCTTGGCACGCACGTCGACGAGACCGCGCAGGCGGCGATGTGGCATATCCCGGCGTCGCACTATCTCGAGGCCTGGGGGGACGGTCGCGCCCTCGACGGCACTCATTCGGTCATCCAGCCGCTCATTGCGCCACTTTACGACTCAAGATCTGATATCGAGTTGCTGAATCTTCTGGCCACGGGAGTCGATCGTAGTGGCTATGATCTCGTCCGACAGGAGTGGCGACGAATGATATCCGGCGACTTTGAGAAAGGCTGGCGCAAGGTTCTCCATGATGGATTCCTGCCCGGCACCACGTATGAGCCCGTCACGCCCCGGCTTCAGCAGATTCCACCCGTGCCTGGCCGCAACGCCTCGGACGTAAACGACGTCGAAGTCGTGTTCCGGCTCGATCCTACCGTTTTCGATGGCTCCTTTGCCAACAACTCGTGGCTGCAGGAGCTCCCTGACCCGACGACGAAGGTGGTCTGGGATAATGTCGCGCTGATGAGTCCCGCCACAGCGGATCGGCTCGGCCTCGAATGGGAGCTGTCCAAGGGTCGCTACTTTGTCGATGTTGCTGAGATCGAGATCGACGGGCAATCCGTGCAGCTTCCGATCTGGGTGCTCCCGGGACACGCCGACAATTCGATTTCCTTGAACCTCGGTTACGGTCGCGAAATTGCTTCGACGCGGAAGCAGCGGGGGAGGATCTTCTTTGACCTCGACCATTACACCGACATCTATGGTCAGGGCCCGCTGTCAAACGGCGTTGGAATGAACGTCGGTCCGCTTCGGTCAATCGCCGCTCCGGGCATCGGTGTAGCGACGCGCGTATCTCGTGCAAGCGGCGGCTATATGATCGCGACTACGCAGGATCATGGCGCCCTGGAAACAGATCTTGAGCAGGTCGAGAAACGAGCGCCGGTTCAGCGAGCCACGATCGAGGAGTATCGTGCGAATCCTACTTTCGCGCGCGACGCGAAGCCACCCATTCCGGGAGGGGAGGACTGGGAAGATTATCCGGCCCTGTGGCAATCCCAGCACCCGGCAGACCAGGCGCCGTCGAAGGACAACCCGTACTACGAACAGCAGTGGGCGATGACCATCGATCTCAACGCATGTACCGGATGCGGGGCCTGCGTTGTTGCGTGTCAATCGGAGAACAACATCCAGGTTGTCGGAAAGGAAGAAGTGAGTCTCGGGCGTGAGATGCACTGGATCCGCACCGATCGCTATTTCGTCAGCGGACCTGAAGGTGATGCAAGTCCTTCGATGGTCTTTCAGCCGCTTCCGTGCCAGCACTGCGAAAATGCGCCATGCGAGTCCGTTTGCCCGGTGGCAGCGACGGTGCACTCGCCGGATGGCACGAATCAGATGATATACAACCGATGCATAGGGACGCGCTACTGCGCCAACAACTGTCCCTACAAGGTTCGTCGGTTCAATTTTTATAACTGGGTCAAGACACTTCCGGCCAGTCTTCACATGACGCAGAACCCGGATGTTACGGTCCGGTCTCGCGGAGTGATGGAGAAGTGTTCGTACTGCATACAGCGCGTTCGCGCCGTCAACCAGCAGGCCAATCTGGAGGATCGTGCGATTCGCGACGGGGAAGTGCGAACGGCCTGCCAGCAGTCCTGCCCGACCCGCGCAATTGCTTTTGGGAATATGCGGGATCCCGAGAGCGAGATTACGCGAATGCGGCAGAGCGACCGACGATACGAATTACTCGCCGAACTCAGTGTTAAGCCGAGGACCTCCTATCTCGGAAGAATCACGAATCCGAATCCTGCTCTTGCAGGACAAGATGTTTAGCAAGCCTGAGGCGGACAACAACCGAATTCTGGCAACGTGAAGGACAAGAAGAACATGGCTTTGTCATCAGACGTGCTGCCCGGACATAGCGGCGACGGACACGTCGAAGATCCGCCTCTGGTGGCCGGCAATCTTGGTTTTCACGATGTCACGGAGTTGGTGTCGTATCACACCGAGAAGAAGACACCGACGACCTGGCTGGCAGCGTTCGCCCTTGCAAACGTGGGGCTGTTGCTGCTGGGCGTCATGGTGGCCTACCTGTTCTGGAATGGCACGGGTGTCTGGGGCCTGAACAATCCGGTTGGCTGGGGCTACGCGATTGTCAACTTCGTTTTCTGGGTCGGTATCGGACACGCCGGGACACTGATCTCGGCAATTCTATACCTCTTCCGGCAGCAGTGGAGGACGGCCATCAACCGGTCGGCAGAGGCCATGACCATCTTCGCGGTCATTTGCGCGCTGCTCTTTCCGGGTATCCACGTGGGTCGTGTGTGGGTCGCCTACTGGATGTTGCCCATCCCGAATCAGATGGAGATGTGGCCCCAGTTCAAGAGCCCGCTGTTGTGGGACGTGTTCGCGGTCTCCGTGTATTTCACGGTGTCGTTGATGTTCTGGTACATCGGTCTGGTTCCGGATGTGGCCACGCTGCGAGACCGAGCGAAGTCGCTGCTGCGCCGTCGCGTATTTGCGTTCCTGGCTCTTGGCTGGTCGGGATCGAATCGCCACTGGCGGAACTACGAGAAGGCGTACTTGCTACTGGCTGCGCTGGCGACGCCGCTGGTCCTTTCGGTTCACTCCGTCGTGTCGTTTGACTTCGCGGTATCGGTTGTCCCGGGGTGGCACACTACCATCTTCCCCCCGTACTTCGTCGCCGGTGCCATCTTCTCCGGCTTCGCCATGGTGGTGACTCTTCTCGTCATCGCTCGCAAAGCGTACAACCTGGAGAATATCATCACGGTGAACCACCTGGAGAGGATGAACATGATCATCCTGCTTACGGGGTCCATGGTCGGCTTCGCGTACATCACGGAGTTCTTCATCGCATGGTATTCGGGCGTCGAGTACGAACAGTATGCGTTTCTCAACAGAGCGACCGGCCCGTATGCCTGGGCCTACTGGACCATGATGTTGTGCAACCTCTTCTTTCCCCAGTTCTTCTGGTTCAAGAAGTTGCGGCGCAGCATTCCATTCATGTTCGTGCTATCGATCATCGTGAACATCGGGATGTGGTTCGAGCGATTCGTCATCACCGTCACGTCGCTGCATCGTGACTACCTGCCGAGTTCGTGGGATTACTATTCCCCGACCTGGGTTGACGTGCTGACACTTGTCGGTTCGTTCGGATTGTTCTTCACCCTCTTCCTCCTGTTCCTGCGGTTCCTGCCCATGGTGGCGATGGCAGAAATCAAGGTCGTCATGCCTCAGGCGGATCCGCACTACTATGAACACGGCCACTCCGAGCATCCGCATTAGGCTGAGTATGCAACGAGATCAACACTGATGAAAGCGATCATACGTGCTATCAAGGCGACGATGGGGATCTACGAGCCCGCGCATGACGGGGGCTACGGCCTGCTTGCGGAGTTTTCAAATCCGGCAACGCTGGTCCGCGCAGCCAGGGCTGTGAGGGATGCCGGGTACAAGCATTTTGACACGCACACTCCGTTCCCGATCCATGGCATGGACGGGGCCATGGGGCTCGGCAATTCGAAGGTCGGTCTGCTGACTCTTGGCGGCGGATTGACGGGTCTGGCAGCAGGCATTCTGCTGCAGTGGTGGACCGGCGCTGTCGACTACCCGCTCAACATCTCGGGTAAGCCGTTCTTCGCATATGAGCCTTCGATCCCGGTCATCTTTGAACTCACTATTCTTTTTGCAGCGCTGGGTGCTGCTGCGGGAATGTTTTTACTCAACGGCCTGCCGAGACCGTACAACCCACTCTTCTACAGCAAGCGATTCGCGGCCGCGACGGACGATGCCTTCTTTCTGCACATAGCAGCGAGCGACCGGTTGTTCGATCGGGCGGGCACGAGCCAGTTCCTGGAAGATGCCGGCGCCCTGATGGTGGAATGGATCGAAGATACCGGGGAAGCGGAGGTCGACCCCGAAGATGTTGACGAAACCGCGTCGGATGTGGCCGAGACCGAACAATCCGTATGACCCGAACCAGATACATCATACGCCTGCCATTTGGTGCTGCGATCCTGGCGGTGCTCGTGCTCGCGGGGTGCCGCGGCACGACGACGCCTGAGCCGCCCGTACACGTGAGCCCCAACATGGACTGGCAGCAACGGTTCGATCCCCAGTCGGCCAACCCGTTTTTCGCTGACGGTCGTGCCATGCGCCCACTTGTGGCCGGTACCGTGGCGAGAGGCTTCCTGCGCGAAGACGTCAGGTTCTATTTCGGGCGTGACGAGACGGGCGCCTTCGTGCGCGACATTCCGCTGCCGATGACCCGCGAGCTCCTCGTCAGGGGGCAAGAACGGTACAAGATTTTTTGCAGCGTCTGCCATGGACCCGTTGGTGATGGATTGGGAATCATCATGACGGGGGAGTACGGCTACGTGCCGGCGCCTACGTACCACTCGGACGAGCTCCGTGCCCAGCCCGATGGCTACCTGTACAACGTCGTCGTCAACGGCGTACGAACCATGCCCGGCTACGGAACTCAGATACCGGTCGCCGATCGATGGGCGATCGTCAGTTATGTTCGCGCCCTGCAGCGGAGTCAGAATGCCGACCGCGCCGATGTGCCGGCGGACGTAATCGCTCAAATGGAGTAGAAGCCACGAATCGTAGCTGAAGAGACAAGATGACGAATTCAGTCAGATCCAACTCGATTTCGACGTGGCTCGCGGACCCGTTCAGGTCTACAGTTGACTCAACTCGGGAAGTATTCAAGCCGACGGGGAAGGTGTTGCCGTGGTTCATCCCGGCAGCCATTGGCATCGGCTTGCTCGTGCTGACTGCCGTCGGTTGGGCGACCAACCCCAGGCAGTTCTACTTCTCGTATCTGGTTGGCTGGACGTTCTGTCTGTCCATTGCCCTCGGTGCGCTATTCTTCCTGCTCATCAATCACCTTACGCGTGCCAGATGGAGCATAGTGCTTCGCAGAATTCCTGAGGCGCTTACGTGGTCTTTCCCTGTGCTCGCCGTTCTGTCGGTCCCGATTCTGATCGGCATGCACGATCTGTACCACTGGACCCATGTTGAGGTTTATGATCCGGCGGACAGTCACTACGACCCGATACTGGCCGGCAAGCGCGATTACTTGAATACGCCGTTCTTTCTTGTTCGGCTGGCCGTCTATTTCGTGGCATGGACCGCAATCTCGTATCGCCTTTATGCGCTATCAGTCCGGCAAGATGTCGACGGAGATGTCAATACGGGCTTCAAAATGCGCAAGGTGAGCGCAGTGGGTCTTGCGATCACGGCCGTAACCACGTCGTTCGCCAGCTTCGACATTCTGATGTCGCTGGATCCACACTGGTTTTCAACAATCTTTGGTGTGTACTTCTTTGCGGCCTCGTTCTGGGTAGCACATGCGATGATCGCGCTCATTGCTATTCTGCTTCAACGACGGCGGGGTTTGCGCGGGATCATCAGTCCGGAGCATTACCATGATCTGGGCAAAATGATGTTCGGCTTCACGGTGTTCTGGGCGTATATCGCGTTCAGCCAGTACATGTTGATCTGGTACGGGAATCTGCCGGAGGAGACGATCTGGTACCGCCACAGGCTTCAGCATGGCTGGGAAGCTCATTCGGCAGCCCTCCTGATCGCACACTTTGTAATCCCGTTCTGGGTACTTCTTCCCCGCCGTGCCAAACGCTCCGTGCCCGTGATGAGCATCATGGCTGTCTGGTTCCTGGTCATGAACTGGTTTGACTTCCACTGGATTGCGATGCCCGTTCTGCATCCAGATCAGGCAGGCTTCCACTGGATGGATTTCTCGGCCTGGCTTGGCCTGTTCGGAGTGTTTCTCGGCCTCGTGCTGTTTCGCCTTTCGCGGCATAGCCTTGTGCCGCAAAACGATCCGAACCTCGCGAAGTCGCTGAAATTCGCGAACATGTAGGCGTGTGGTCCGGTTTGTGGTATTTTGGCAATGCGATGGCACGGCCTATTTCATTTGAGTTTCATGGCCTTTCTTGATCCCGACTGGTGCGACAGCGTTCAGGTAGCCGGTCGAACGTAATCGTTGTATTCACTCAGATTCGAACCTCCCATATGGCGAAGAAGCACGGACATCTGGATTCGACATCGAACGTGCAGGCGATATCGCCGACCCCGGCATCTATCGCTGCCGGCGTAGAACCAGAGGAAATGAACCCGGGTATGCTTATCCAGGTCGTTCTGGGTGTCACCATCGTCGTCGTGGTCCTTGTAATCGGGCTCTTTCAGCTTATGAATCTGGAGGTTCAGTCCGTGCGGTCCGAGATGGCGCAGGATGTCGGCCGAACGGCCCTCATGGAAGTGGAGCTGGCTGCGGCTGAGAAATTGACGCAATATGCCGTGATCGACGCCGCGTCCGGAACGTACCAGATTCCTATCGACCGCGCGATCGAACTGATCACGGACGAGACGTATCAACAGCCGAAAGACGACTACACGAACGAGGTTACGCTTCTCCCGAATAAGTAGGGACTGTGTGCAGGGTCAGTTGTATGAACAGTAGCGGCCGATTTCTAGTTCTCGTTGTGCTTGCGCTGCGGCTCGTAGCGCCGGCGCAGAGTGAGGCACAGGTCGCTGACGATCTGCCGGCAGTGTTCGAAGGTGTGGGGATAACCGAGCACCTCGGCGACCACATTCCGACAGATATTGTCTTTCTGAACGAGGACGGAGAACAGGTGTCGTTTTCGTCTCTTGTTCCAGACGGACAGCCCGTCGTCCTGAATTTTGTTTACCACACCTGCCCCATGCTCTGTAGCATTCTGCTCGATCAGCTGGTGGACGGACTCAAGGATCTGGATCGCACGCCCGGAGACGACTTTCAGATTATCACCGTCAGCATGGCGGCATACGAGACGACTGACCTGGCTCGTAAGCAGAAGGAACGATATCTGGCCATACTGGACCGATCGGGAGCCGGAAGCGGATGGCATTTCCTGACCGGTGACGAACCGTCAATACGCGCTCTTGCGGACGCTGTGGGATTCGAGTTTCAGTGGGTGGAGGAGACCGAAGAATTCGCTCACCCCGCGGCACTCATCTTTCTGAGTTCTGACGGTAAGATCACGCGGTATTTGCACGGCATGGACTACAAGGCCGGCAATCTGGAAAAGGCGTTGATCGAGGCGTCACAGGGTTCAGTCGCATCGGTAGTTGATCGAATCGTCCTGTACTGCTATCAGTTCGACCCGGGATCGAACTCGTATGTGATTCATGCGACAAACGTCATGAAGCTAGGCGGCCTTTTGACGCTCGGGCTTCTGGTAGTCGTCCTATATTCGCTGTGGCGTCGGGAAGTACGCCCCCGCCATCATGCCGTGGCGGCGTAACAGTTTGACTCCACTAGATTCACGGAAACGCGCCGTAAGAAATGGGTGACAAGGGTACTTTCTGGATGCCGGAACAGGCTTCGACACTCGCGTCGGAGATCGACGGCCTGTTCTACTTCGTGTTCTGGATCAGCCTGATTCTGTTCGTGGCTGTGATTGGCGCGATGGTGTACTTCGTATTTCGATATCGCCGGCGCGGTGACGGGGAGCACATCCCGGCGCCGTTGGCCGAGCGGAAGGTCGTCGAGATCGCCTGGATTGCCGGCCCCCTGATCCTGTGCCTCCTGGTATTCACCTGGGGATTCAAGGCGTTTCTGAAGCAAAGCATCGCACCCGCAGATGCATACCAGATACAGGTTCGTGCATCGAGCTGGGCCTGGAACTTCACGTATCCAAACGGGACGTCGGTCGGATCGGAGCTGCGAGTCCCCGTTGATCGTCCGGTCAAACTGACCATGAGCAGCGACGACGTCCTGCATAGCTTCTTCGTGCCGTCTTTCCGGGTCAAGTTTGATGTATTGCCCAATCGCTATACGTCTGTATGGTTCGAGGCAACCGAGGTGGGGGAGTTCGACATATTCTGTACCGAGTATTGCGGTACGGGGCACTCGGCGATGCTCGCGAAAGTTATCGTGCAGAGCGAAGAAGACTTCAAGGCCTGGGTAGCGACCAGCGGGATGGGCGACATGACTCCTGTCGAGTACGGGTCAGTATTGTTCAGTCAACAGAACTGTGCCGTGTGTCACTCCGTTGACGGAACCCGCGGAGTAGGGCCAACGCTCAAAGGGCTCCTCGGGCGCCCGGAGCAGTTTACAGATGGTACGAGCCTGATCGCTGACGACAACTACATCCTCGAGTCTATCATCAACCCGGCAGCGAAGATCGTCGATACGTATCCGCCTGCGATGCCCGCAACCTATTCGACGCTTCAACCGCAGCAACTCGATGCTCTCGTGGCTTACATCAAGTCGCTCGAGTAGCTACCGGTCACAGTATTATCGTTACCTGATATGAGCGCAACGACGTTAACTACCCGGGACGCGACCCCACCTCCGGTTCATTACCTGAACCACGACAAGAGCCTCAAGTCGTGGCTGCTGACGCTTGATCACAAGCGAATCGGGCTGATGTACCTCGTCACGGTCGCAACGGCCTTCATGGTCGCCGGCGTCCTTGCGATGCTGGTCCGGTACGAGCTCATCAATCCCGGAATGGACATCATGACCGCGGAGACCTACAACAAGGTCTTCTCGATGCACGGCATCATGATGGTCTTCCTGTTCATCATTCCATCGATACCTGCCGTCATGGGCAACTTCGTCCTCCCGATGCATCTGGGAGCGAAGGACGTGGCCTTCCCGCGACTCAACCTTGCCAGCTACTACATATTCGTGGCGGGAGGATTGCTTGTTGTCGGCGCCCTCATCGTCGGGAATGTGGAT
Source organism: Rhodothermales bacterium (assembly GCA_013002345.1). Taxonomy (NCBI): domain Bacteria; kingdom Pseudomonadati; phylum Rhodothermota; class Rhodothermia; order Rhodothermales; species Rhodothermales bacterium. The sequence continues at coordinate 33,531 of JABDKH010000200.1, read as the reverse complement.
GCCGGCTGGACGTTCTATACGCCTTACTCGTCGAGATCGAGCGACTCCGTACTGTTCATGACGATGGCCGTTTTCGTCGCGGGCTTCTCGTCAATTCTTACGGGGCTCAACTTCATCGTGACCGTGCACAAGATGCGTGCACCCGGGCTGACCTGGAATCGTCTTCCCCTGTTCGTCTGGGGTATCTATGCGACGAGTATCGTCCAGGTTCTTGCGACCCCGGTTATCGGAATCACGATGGTACTGCTCTTCTTTGAGCGGCTTCTTGGAATCGGGATATTCGACCCGGCACTTGGTGGCGATCCGGTGCTGTTCCAGCACTTCTTCTGGTTCTATTCCCACCCGGCCGTCTACATCATGATTCTGCCGGCCTTCGGGATTATCTCCGAGCTCATCGCCGTTTTCTCGCGTCACCCGATACACGGCTACCGGTTTGTCGCCCTTTCATCCGTCGCGATTGCATTCCTGGGCTTTCTGGTCTGGGGTCACCACATGTTCGTGTCAGGCCAGTCCGCGATTTCTGCCGTCATTTTTTCGCTTATTACATACCTCATCGGTATTCCGACTGGCGTGAAGATGTTCAACTGGGTAGCGACGATGTATCGCGGCTCGATCTGGCTTCAGACCCCGATGCTGTATGCGCTTTCGTTCCTGTTTCTCTTCGCTATCGGCGGCTTCACTGGAATTGCCCTCGGAGTGCTCGCCCTCGATGTGCACTTGCACGATACGTACTTCGTCGTCGGACACTTTCACTATGTGATGATGGGTGGAACGGTGATCGCTGCCCTTGGAGGCCTACACTACTGGTGGCCGAAGATCACGGGCAAGATGTACAACGAGATGCTTGGGAAAATTGCGGCTGCCCTCATATTCGTCGGCTTCAATATTACGTTCTTCACCCAACTGGTGCTGGGGACGCAAGGGATGCCCCGCCGCTATTACGATTACCTGCCGCGGTTCGAGACCATGCACGAGGTCTCGACGTACGGGTCGTGGATCCTCGGGGCCGGTTTATTCATCGTGTTGTTCTATCTCCTTGCATCGCTCTTCAGGGGCCGCACCGCGTCGTCAAATCCGTGGGGCGCGGCAACGCTGGAGTGGACACACGCGACTTCACCGCCCGATCCTCACAACTTTCATCAAACTCCGATCGTCTCCCGGGGTCCGTATGATTTCCACCTGCTTTCCGAGGAGTTCGGAGACGGACATGCGACGCAGGAAATCGCAGACACTCGAGAGACTCAGCCCGGCTGATCCGTCGCCGCCCGTAAACCCAAACACAACGATCATAGATGGCGTCATCCTCTTCGCCTGCACACGCTGATTCGCACCCGGCGCATCTCCAGCATCACTTCGTTTCGTCCGAGCAGCAGTTCGACGCAGCGAAGATGGGAATGTGGCTCTTCCTCGTGACGGAGATCCTGCTATTCGCGGGCATGTTCGTGGCCTATACCGTGTACCGGGTATGGTATCCGGAGGTCTTTGTACAGAGTTCCACGCTCCTCAATCCGTGGCTCGGCGGCCTCAACACACTTGTCCTTCTTGGCTCTTCCTTTACGGTGGCGCTGTCTATTCACTTCATCCAGAATGACAACCGCAAAGGGTTAATCATCAACCTTGCGCTGACGATGGCTGCCGCAATTGCATTCCTTGTCGTCAAGTACTTTGAGTACACGCACAAATTCCACCTGGGTGTATTCCCGGGAGAGCATTACTCCTATTCAGAGGTGGCCGGCCCCTACGTCGCCCAGTTCTTCAGCATCTATTACATCATGACGGGCATCCACGGGCTGCACGTTATTATCGGAATCGGGCTTTTCATCTGGCTGACCGTCCGCGCTACGAAGGGACATTTTTCGTCGGCCTGGTACACTCCGGTAGAACTGGTGGGGCTCTACTGGCACATCGTCGACATCATCTGGATCTTCCTGTTTCCGCTCCTTTATCTGATCTAATCGAATCTCGGACTTTTCATGGCACACGCTGGAAGCCACGATCATCATATAACCGCGTATCGGACGCTGCTGGCCACGTTTATCGCGCTGGTCATACTCACCGTTGTAACGGTTGTAACGTCGCAGATTGATCTTGGCGCCTTCAATGTCCCGCTGGCTCTGTCCATTGCGGTCGGCAAAGCATCACTTGTTGTCGCCTTCTTCATGGGACTCAAGTACGACAACAAGGTGAACCTGCTCGTCCTTCTGGTGGGCATCATGATGGTGATGGTATTTATCATCTTCACGCTTCTTGATACTGCTTTCAGGGGTGACCTCGGCAACGTGGACTCGCAGACGATCGAGGAGCGAAACCTGCAGGAAGAGGTGCTCAGGGCGCAGGAACCGGAGGCCGTTCCAGCCCCGACCGCGACCCCGGATGAGTAGAATTCTGGCCATGCACCCGCTTTTGGCTGAAGTGCCGGCAGGACGGTTGTACGAAAAGTCGTTTGGTCTTACTACTTTACAGTAGTCAATTCCACCGTGACTACCATGGCGGCTGTATTTGCTGCAGTTGGTGTGGCCCTGCTGGCCTGCCTGCTGATATGGACCATTATTATCAGTCTCAAGATCTGGGAGACTGACGACCCCGGTGCGCTGGAGCGGGAGTCCGTCCATGTGCGTCGCCAGGCTGCACGGGCCGGCCTCACGATGCCGGTCGGCGCACGGGAGATCCATGAGGATCAGCAGTATGGGGAGGAAACCCGGCTGCTGCTAACCTATGACTTCGGGACTTCCGGATCATCAGGATCATCAAGGTCATCAGGAGTCCCGAGTGCCTGGGTCGATGACCTGTGGATTCGTCGGAACTAGTACTAGTTCTTTCCGGGCAACTGCTGCTGCGCCGCGAGTTCGCGGACAAGGAAATCCGCGATCGTCTTGTACGACTTGTTGAGCGTCTTCTGTAGCGTCGCATCTTCTTCCAGGACACGCGCCGAAACGGCCTTCACGATATGGCACTGCAGGCCGTGAGTCGCAGCGACATACGCCACGGCATATCCGGTCATGTCGACGACGTCGGCGATGCGCTGCCAGTAGTTCATCTCTGACTCGTCGGATATCGTATGATCCTGCGTGACCAGCGTAGCCTTCTTCGTGGCGACGAGGGGTTGCTCGAGAGGCATCCGGGGATAGCTGGGTGAAGACATCTCGATTCGATCACCCTCGAATACCTGCGATGCGGCAACCAGCGTTCCGATCTTGAGATCACTGCTCAGGGCCGTGCATGTCCCAACGTGGAGGAGCCGGTCGAGGTCGTACGAATTGAGCAATCGCTCTGTCCGCAGCGTAGCCTTGATCTTGCCCGTTCCCAGGAGGGTCACCAGGACGTGATCGTCATGGTAGGCCTCGCCCTCAACAAGGCCGTCAAACCGTCCCCGCTCGTATTTGGTCAGGAACGGCTTGGCTTCCTCTTCCGTCGAAAAGACTATTCCTATCATGAACTCCGGTACGATCTAGAAGTAAGACGACCCCCTGCTGCTCGGACGGGGGAGGATACCGTAGTAGGTTCGGCGATATTGACCGCTTGTTTAGGTGCCGATGAAAATAACGGAACTTATAGACCGAAGGAAAGAGACTTTAATCTCCTATGAGATTATTCCGCCCGAGCGGGGTGGGTCTGCAGGGGAGATTTTCGAGATTATTTCGTCTCTGATGGAATTTGAGCCGCCCTTCATCGATGTGACCAGTCATGCCGCTCAAGTATACTACGAGGAGATGCCGGATGGGTCATGGATGCGTCGAATCAAGCGAAAGCGGCCTGGGACGCTGGGCCTGTGTGCGGCGATTAAGGGACGTTTCGGCGTCGAGGCGGTCCCTCACCTGTTGTGTCACGGATTCACCCGGCAGGAGACCGAGGATGCGCTGATCGAGCTGAACTACCTCGGTATTCAGAACGTGATGGCTTTGCGTGGAGACAACCACGGCTACGAAAAGACCTTCCCGCCGGACAAGTCAGTCAATAAGCAGGCCGTCGATCTCGTCGCGCAGATTAGCTCGATGAACCACGGCCGCTTTCTGGAAGAGTTGATAGACGCTGATCCGACCGACTTCTGCATCGGTATTGCCGGCTACCCCGAAAAGCACTTCGAAGCGCCCAATATGGCCTGGGACGTTCTGCATCTCAGGCAGAAAGTCGACGCGGGTGCACACTACGTAACCACGCAGATGTTTTTCGACAACCGGCACTATTTCAGCTTCGTAGATCGGTGCAGGGAAGCGGGTGTCGATGTCCCGATATTGCCGGGGTTGAAGATCATCACATCCCGGAAGCAACTGAAATCGCTTCCATCGAGGTTTGCTCTGGAGATTCCGGAGGCGCTGGCCGCCGAAATCGAGGCTGCTGCCGACGAGCACGTGGCGGAGATCGGCGTCGCCTGGGCTGTCGAGCAGAGCCGCGAGCTGATCGAGGCCGGTGTGCCGTGCCTGCACTTCTACATCATGAAAACGGCCCGGCACGTCAAAGAGGTCGTCTCCCGCCTTCGAAAACTTGCGTGAGTTTGACGGACTAGCGATGAACGTCTTTCGTCGTGTCCTTCAACTTGCCCTTGTATTTGAGTAGCTGCCGTCGAAGGCCCTCAACGCAGTTGTCCAGTGCTTTTTCGTGACTGGGGCCAACGTCGCGTGAGGAAAGTGTCTGCCGAAACACCGTAATAATGATCTCCGCCGTCTTCTCTTTTGGTCGACCTCGCTCCACAGTGAGTATGACGCGAGCGTCCGTTATTCCGTCGTAATATTTTTCAATCTTGGCGTATTTCTCGTGCACGACATCTCGCAGTTTGTCCGTAAGCGAGAAGTGACGCGCAGTGATTCTCGGCTTCATATAGGCTTGATGTGACTATGATCGATTGCTGGTCTGACACGATGCAATTCAGTTGGGGTCACTAGTCTTCACACTTCTGGGAAGTCAAGGTTCCGTGCCCCCGTGAGATCGCCGCTTAGCGAGTGCATTGACATAATGGTCCTCCCTGGTTTTCATCCTTGATCGGCTGTCAGAATCGTGGTCGTCGAACCCGAGGAGATGAAGCGTGCCGTGGATCGCATACCTGGCAACCTCCATTTCAAAGGACGACTCAAATTCGCTGTGGCGCTCGCGGGCCGTGTCGAGATCCACGTAGACCTCACCTTCAAGCTGATCGCCTTCGCCAAGCGAGAACGCCAGGACGTCGGTTGGATAGTCGTGGCCGAGGTACTTGAGGTGTAATTCCTGGTGTTCGTCGTGGTCACACAGGATTACGGTCACGATGGCGTCGCCTGCGCTCTCGCCATGAAGAACCTGCTCAACGAGGACAGTGAGCTCGTCTCCGGCGACCGTTTCGACCGGATGGCTATTGTAGACTGTGACCAACGATGCCGTGATGGCTAACCAAGGTCGTCGAAGAGGGTATCGGACATCGAAAGTGCAACGCTGCACATGATCAGCTCGGGCGGCAGAAGCGTGAAGTCGGCCGACAGAAGGCGATCGTCGACGTTCGCGTACAGCGAACAGCCCGCTTCGCGCTCGACCACAAGTCCATTCGTAACCCCGCCATGCTTCCCGAAGAAGATGACTTCTCCGAGCTCGGCGCTGGCAATGTAGCCGGTGCAATTCTGAAGCTGCAGAAACGAACTCGCGGCGTACACTGAGACAAGCGTGTAGGGATCTCCGTCCGCTACGCCCGGCGCCTGGATGGCTGTTCGGATTTCCAGCGCAATGCTGCGCCCGGACGAATGATCTCTGAGGTCAAACCGCAATGCCGAGCCATCGTGCTTTGGCTCTGCGTTCAGGACTTCAGCGATCCGATCCAGATCTTTCTGCGAGAAGCTAAAAGACATCTCACGACGACGTTCAAAAACAGCGATGGACGAACACCCGGCCACTCCAATTCAGACCATCCGTTCGGATTCTGGACGCGACACAGGCGGCGGGAAAGATAGTCTCGCTACTGCGAAAATACCAACGCTTCGCTAAGGGTCAATGGGCCTGCTCTTGTCCGTTATGCGTCTGGAGTTCCGACTCCGTTCCTTCGGAAGAATCCGGGGGGTCTTCGAGTCCGACGACGTGTAACGCGTGATTTCCCTTCGGTCCTTCGGAGATCTCGAACTCGACCTCCTGGCCCGTCTTCAGGGATTTGAATCGTTCGTCTGATTCAATCTGAGAGTAGTGAACGAAGATGTCAGGCCCTCCGGCAGGATCTACGACGAAGCCGTAGCCCTTCTTGGCGTCGAACCATTTGACAACACTTCTTCTGGTTGCCATCGAATGCCTCCTGATGTTCCTGCCATTCGTGCAACGACTGACCGGCATTTCGACGAACTGCGCGGTGAACTCCGCGCCCCCACGCCGGTAAAAGTCGTTCACAACAAGCGGTGACCCATGTCTGGACGGGTTTTTATTCTTATCGGCAGTATTGCCGCAAGTATTAGTGTTCTGGCCGGCGCATTCGGCGCTCATGCACTCTCAGACGTGCTTGGAGAGCGGGCGGATGTGTACGAGACAGCGGCGCGTTATCACATGTACCACGCCCTTGCGCTGGTTCTGGTGGGGTTGCTGGTTCGTCGTTACGAAAGCAAGATGATCAGAAACGCCGGATGGCTGTTTCTGGCGGGTATCATCGTCTTCAGCGGGAGTCTCTACACTCTGGCCATAACGAATGATGGCCTCTGGGGCGCCGTTACGCCGGTAGGAGGAGTTCTCTTCGTGGCGGCGTGGCTGATGATGGGAGTCGGCGTGTGGAAAGCTCCGCCCACATCCACACCGTCATACTACTCGCGGTAGGAGACTAAACGACGTCGTCCTGCTCAAAGAGGAGTGTGATACTGGGCGTGAGATCATGGCTCTCAGCCAGTTTCAGAATTTCGGCGGCGGCCTCTTCAGCCGTCAGATAGGTTCCGTGTTCTGACGTGTGATTCGCCAGCGCGTAGCCGATATCGTCGTTTTCTTCGGGCTCGAATTGCTCCCACTCCGTCGCCTCGTCGATTACAAAATGCTGATCCTCGGGCGAATAGGCAGCGATGTAACGCTCCTTTGACCCGATTTCATCGATCAGGCTGAGGTTACCGAGGGCCCCGTACTCTTCGTCGTAGAAAAGCGTCTCGGCCACAAGGCGGACAGAGAACGAGCCTAGATTGTAAGAACCCATGTGAGTCCGTGCTTCGGTTGGAGTGAGTACGACCTATCCACTGTAGTTTAGTCTATCGCCGAGTGTCGTCAAAAACAATCGGCTACACCGCAGATGTTTTCGGGCGCTCTTCACTGATCGGACCTGCCAGTTCTTCCTGCTCGCCCAGACGCTCGCGAAGGTATTCATGCGCGGGTTCACCGGAGAACTGCTGAACGGACATCTCAAAAAGCCGTGCCATGTGGCCGATGAGAACTGGAGCCACGTCGGAGATTTCCACCTTCCTGCCCATCTCGGCAGACAGGGACGTAACGCCGCGGTCCGCGATTCCACACGGCACGATGTTCTGGAAGTACTTCAAATCTGTTCTCACGTTCAGTGCCAGTCCATGACTGGTCACCCATCGCGAACACTTGATACCCATGGCACAGATCTTTCGTTCGGCACCTCGAGCGTCCGGTCCGACCCACACGCCCGTTCGGCCGGTGCTCCGGCCTGCGCCGATGCCGAAATCCCGGCACGTCGCGATCACGACATCCTCAAGCGTCCGGAGATATCGATGAATGTCCAGGAAGAAGTGTCCCAGATCAAGTATCGGATAGACCACCAGTTGCCCGGGCCCATGAAACGTGATGTCACCGCCGCGATCGATCTGAATGAACGTCGCACCTTCCGCGGATAACTCCTCTGAGCCGATCAGGAGATTACTGACATCTCCGCTCTTGCCGAGCGTATAGACCGGCGGATGCTCTACCGTGAGTATGACGTGTGGCTCCCGGTGGTTCGGGTCGATCCGTTTTGCCGCGGCAAGCGAGGATTGAAGCCGTCGCTGGAGATCCCAGGTGGGCTCATACTCGGCGCGACCGAGATGGCAGACTACGACTTCGTTCGGCTTGTTTTCTTCCGGTTCCATCCGCCCGCGACGTCAAACAATCAGTTCGTGATGTTGACTCGAACGTTGAATGTACCGGTCATGTTCGTTGAGGACGGCTGCCGGCTAATTTCGGAGTCCAGTTTCTCATACCGCAAGGTGAAGTTTGCGGTGACGCGATTGCTAAACTGATAGGAAACCTGGGGTGACATGGAGAGCCGTGTGTGCGCCGTGATGACACTCACAAGATCGCCGCTGAGCGCCTCCGCCAGATCGAACGACGGCCCGGCAGCCGCCGCCGTCGCGAGGGCCTTCTGCATCAGGAATCGTTGATCAAGTGTTACAGAACGTGAGACGGACAGACCGATACTCACTCGATTGTTGAGCTTCTTGCCCAGAAGCGGAATGCGAAGACCGACCTTCTGGAAGTTCGCACTGACGGTCAGCTCGTTCGTCGAACTCTCGCTGATCTCATAGTTGCTTGTGCTCAGTGAATAGGACGTGCTCTTGTTCCACGCGATGTTTGTCTGAACGCGTCCCTTCCAATTCAAATCGAGACCAATAAACGGCTGGTATCTCTGGTTAATGCGTACCGCACCCGCTTCGGTGCGCGGCACGACGTAAGAGATGTTCGTTCCTGGAACGAATGCAAAGACAAGACTGGTGTCGCTCGGCGCGACGGCAGCGGCAAGGGAATTTGTTCGGAAGTCCGAACTGTAGTCGGCCGTGTATCCATGGCGGATTGTAGCCGACTGTACGAGCTTTCGGATGATCGGCCAGTTGCCGAATCCCGTGTAGTTCACATTCCATCCCGGCAGTGGAAACGGAATCTTCTGGCTGCCGATGCTCCCAAAACTCGTAGTGAACGCCTCCTTGAAGCCCGCGACCACGCTCTTGTTGGTGAGAATAACCTGCCCATCGCCCGATTCGTCACCCAGCAGCGCGGTGCCGGTACCATTGGCCTGTGCCGCGGCAACGTCCGCTGCAAAGATCTCCAACTGCGATTCGAGCAGACTCAGATAAGATGCACCGAACGTCCATATCGAGGCTCGACTCGTGCCCGTCCGGTTGAGTGACGGGGGAATGCCGATCAGATCTTGCTGACTGTACGTCCTTGTTGTGTTCTCGGCCTGATTGAGGGACCATGTCAGGTTGATTGAAAGAGCCTTGCTAGGATTGAGGGACGTTCGGCCCTGGAACTGATCGGAGTTCTCGATGACGTCTGTCACCTGAAGGGTGGGATCATTAATGCGTTCCTCGCTGGGCACAGTGCGCGCGAAGCCGAATCGATATCCTAGCGATGGACCCTTGCCCTTGAATGCATCGATGAGTCCGTATGCGGACTCACCGGTGAGCGGGTCGCCGACATTTCCTGATCGCGAGCCGCGAGTGCCCGTATATGTGAGAGAGAGATCTCGAATTCCGGTCAAGGCAAGAGCCGTCTTGCGCAGGATCGAGACGGGGTTGGGCAGAGGAATCGGGAAGCGCCGACGGTTGCCTTCGTCTTCGCTCTCAACGGCCTCTTCCTGGGCCTCCATTTTCGGGGCTTCCGGTTCTTCCACTTGCTCGGCGTCAGGCTGATCGGTCTCATCGGCCTCGTCGTTCTGCTCTGCAAGTTTGAGCGCCAGGGTCTCGGCCTCTTCTCTGCGACGTTCCGCCTCCTTCTTCTGTCGCGCACGTTCCTGTTCGCGTTGGCGACGCTGTGCCGTCTTCTCGCTGTCGGCTTTGCGCTGTGCCTCCTCGAGTTTGCGGTAGAATCCGAACTTGCGCCAGAGGTCCTGTATCCTGAGGCTCACGCCGGTTCGAATGTCTACGCGGTTGCTGACAGACGCGCCAGTATTTCGACCCAGTGATCCGTTCTGCCAAGAGTACTGAACGCTGTAAACAATGTCCTGGATGTTCAACCAGTCGAGCGCCTTGCTACTCGTCAACCGGGGCCGCAACGTGGCAGTGAATCGCTGGCCGTGCCGCTCTGCACGGACCCCCTCGCCTTTGGTGACCAGCTTGCCCAGTACACTTCGTGTTCCGCGCACATCCAACTCGTTAAGTTCGAAAACCGTAGATCCGATCGCATCCGGATCGGCGCCCGGGAGCTGCAAATAGTCCTCCAGAGTGAACTTGCCATCAGCGTTGGTATAGACGGTGTCGAGCTGGGTGTCCGCGACCACCGACAGCGTGTCGACGCCGGCGGCATTGAGGCTTAGACCGGTGTTTGTGTCAAAACTCAGGTTGAGGAACTGGAAGGGATTGTACTGAAGACTGAAATTGCGCGAGTGGCTGAAAGAGTGCTTGCCGCGGAGTGGATTGTCGACCAGCACCTCCGTCGCGTTGCGCGTGTCGGTGCCCAGCAACCGCGGGCGCTCCCTCGTTTCAGTGAGACTGCGGGACGTAGTGGCCGATGCACTGAGAGACTGAGGCAGATAGTTAAATCGAATGCTTCCGAGCGCTGCGAGCACCGGAATATCATCCAGAAACCAGAACGGCCGGACGGTTCGGGGTTTTCGAATATTGAGTCGGTAACCAAGCGTGTTCGACCATCGCCAGGAGTCATTCAGTTCGAGCGACGGATTGCGCGCCTTCGAATCCGTAAACGAATACGACGCCGAAATGCCATCAAGCGTGTACTTCAGGACCTTCGACTTCGAGCCGCTCTTGCCAATCCGGCCCGTGAAGGACTGCGATTCACTGTGGGTCTCCGCCGCCAGCTTCGCCTCGTCCCGCTCGAACTGCGCCTCTTCGGCTGAGATCTCTCCGTCCTGCTCTCGATCGTCAATCTGAGCGAGGATTTCCTTGAGGCGCACGTCTCCGCGACTCGGTGCGAAGCGCGGAGTGGTCGTGTTTGACTGAATCTGATACGAGAGCGGAATCTTCCATCCAAACCGCTCAGGGATCGGTTTGTCAGCATTCAATTCCGTGGTCACGCTCCAGTTGGTTATCGCCTGTTGATCTCGCTCGCCGAGTGAGCTGGACAACGATCCGAATCCATCTGTCTGGGTCTGGATGTTGGCTCGCACTCGACCCAGGTCCGCCAGCTGGATCGATGCATTGGCGAGTGCAGACCAGCCGGCCTTCTCATCGTATCCCGCTACCCGCAGCTCGTTGATCCACACCGTGACATCGGAAAGTATGTCGCTGGTACTGACGCTCGATGTATCCGCCGGATTGCGAATGCCGATTGCAATCGTATTGATACGACTGAGCGAAGGTGTGCCAATGATACCGATCCTCGTTCCGGGCGGGGCGAAATCGTCGGCGCTTGCCCAGAACACAGAGTCGGTTCGAACTCCGCGTTGGTCACGTGTCACCTTGAGCTGGTTCAGCGCCGCGAGTTCTATGTTGATGGAATTCAGGTCGACCGTCTGACCGTTAAAATCTTGTCCCGTCTGCCAGAGTACACCTGAGTTTCGTGAGAGCTCGCTGCTCGGCGTCAGAGGCTGCTCGTACTCGTAGTAGTCGTTTGTCTCGTTGGCGCCAAGCCGGATAAACAGGGAGGCCTTTGATCGCCCCTCTTCGATTGGGAGATCCGCCAGCTTTCGACCATCACCAAGGTCCCCGTGAAGGTGGGCGAACATTCGAACATTGGAGTACTTGAGGAAATCGAGACCCTGGCTGTATGTCTTGAATATGCCCCGCTGTCTACCCGGATAGAGATTCTCGCTGCGCAGCACCATCGCCTGCTCCCGCGCGTTCTGTGTTCCCCCACTCGCGAGTCTGGTCAAACTGACTACGGTCCCGAGTGGCGACAGGTAAACATCTGCATTCTCTTCGTTGTTGACGCTGGAGATGCTCAATCTTGTGTCACGGGCGTCTTCCTCGCCGGGCGGTTCGCGCTCAAGCTTGATCTGCTCCGATTTTTGCCACTGACTTCCAACGAGTTCAAGCGTGGCGAATCGCAGCGTGGCCGGCACTTCATGTCCGGTTGTCCAGATGCGAATCGATTCTATCTTGCTGAAGTCCTGGATCGACCCGACTCGACGGGAAAACGACCGAATAGGTATCCGAATCTGATACCAGCCGGTCTCGCGCCCGGTATCTCCATCCTTGATCTGCCCGACGACGAAGTCATCGACACGATCGGGTCGGGCAAGCGAATCGAGGGCCGCTTTCGACAAGGGAAGGCTGTACTGGAAGTAGCTGTTCTCCGTGTCGACGGTCGAGTTGAGATTGATATCCTCACTGTCCGGGAAGCGGGAGTTGCCCCTGCGTACGGAGGTGTTCTCCGCCAGTTCGGTCTGCCCTTCAAATGAGTTGAGCTCATGACCGGCGAAGTACCGTGTCATGCGCTGCTGGAACGTCGCGCCACCCGGATAGAATCGAGTGTCTTCGAAATATCGATTGTTTCCGTAGAAGTGATAATCGTCTCCCGACGGATCGACTTCCGCTCGTGCAATCTCGGCCAGATAGCGGGGGTCGGTCTCCGTACGATCAAGGGCATTCAGAAAGTCAATGAAGTGTCCCTGCTCTGTAGCGAACGCCGGGTAATCGCCGCCGTACGATGCAAGACCATCGATGCCGACATCTTCCGTCCGGCGACTGTCCGTGTCGACCTTCAGCACGCGGTCCGGTGCAACGACGGGCACACGACCCCACGACGACACTGACGTCTCTCCAATTGTGGCCGTCGACAATCCGTCTTCGTCATTAAGACGCTCATTTGGGAGGAGGTCTTCGGAGATGAATCCCAGGTCGACAAACAGTTTCGCATCAGGCCCTGCATCGTTAGATAGATTCTCAGGATAGGCCTGCATGATGAACTCCACGAACTCGATGTTCTTCAGGCTGAAGTCATTGAAGCCGTCCGGGAGTCGCTGGATCATACCGCCCCAGGCATCCTTCGGGTTATTCAGGAAGTTGCGCAGCTCCGTCGTGTAGTTATAGGGCCCTCGCTCTCCCGGGTTGAAATACAGATCAAGGGTAGGCTGTGTCCGGTCGATCTCGCCGCTGATGTCACGATTCGGGAAGACTTCTTCTATCAGCACGACGCGCACGGCATCCGGGCGGACGGTTGTGCTTCCTGAGAGTTCTGAGATGATGTTCTGGTTCACACGATACCAGGCGAAGTTACCGCGCCATGTCGTTCGGAGTGAGTCGCCGACAGGTCCGGTCTGTACGCCGACGCGGTCGATAGCGCCGATGGAATCCGGAGGTGCGGCCATCTGCCACGTTCCCGGTTGAGCCAGGGAGTACGTGTTTTCGAAACCCTCAAAGTCATCGACGTAGGATATTCCGGCGAGTTCGTCGGGCTTGAAGTCCTGACCCTCGCGCTCGAGCTCCTTCCGCGTTCGGTCGAACGCGGCCGTCTCCGTGTGGCCCGGCCGGAGCTGAGCAAATTCACCCGTGATAGAAATGGAGCTCTTGGCTTTCGTGTTGATGAATGGAATGGCGTCAACAAAACGGGTGAGCCAGCGCGGTTCGAGGTTGATCGCTCCATCAACACCCCAGATCGTGTTGGAGATCGGCTCCTCACCGATCCGGAACTTGTCGATCGGGGACTTCTGGCTCAACCGCATGACCGTAGCACCCAGCGACAAACGCTCGTCGAGATCGTAGTCTGCACGCGCACCAAGGAGGGTCTTTTTCTGAAGGTTGAAGAACGAGTTCTGTTCGTACGAGATCTCGACATCCTTCGTCAAGAAAGTGGGATTCGTTATGGTCACCGTCCCACTCTGATAATCAACAACGAAGTCCACGTTCTCGCGCAGCTCACTGCCGGCCGAACTCACGCGAACGGAACCGGGAACCAGACCCGCATATGCTCGAAGGTCGTAGAAGTCCTGCGCGGCACCCTTGAACGAACCTCTTATCCGATAGACGTCAAGCTGAGTATCCAGACGCGCGTTCTGTTTCTTTTCGGTGTAGAGGCGGGAAAAAACGTAAACGCGGCGGAGCTCCGACTTCTCTGCCGGCGTCGCATTGGACTCGCTGATCAGCGAATCAATGCGTCCGCCAAACGGCTCCAGGTATGAGAAAATCAGTAAGCCTTTGCTCGACTCGATGGTGTATCCCGGCAGATAGTCGAAGAGGTTGTCGGGTCGGGGGGCGCCGTCTTCGTTCAGCCGGTCAAGACCGAGGAGCTGAATGAGGGTCTGCGGTTCTCCCACTCCGGGCAGTTTCGTCTGGGCCGTCTTGCCGGCAGGTTGGAACTCAACGTCCAGTTGGAAATCGCTGGGATTTACTCCCCGCCCGCCTATTGGATAGATATTGCGGAGTTCGAGATACCACGCAGCTGGATTAAAGGGAGGGTCGGCTGTCAGATTCGGCTGCCGGGGCTGATTGGGTCGCAGAAGTTTCTGGACCAGCCGCTGGTCTCCGCCAAATCCGTCCGAAGAGAAATCCCCGACCTGGAATACCTGGCCGCCAGCAATGTACCGGTAGGCGATGGAGAGCGCTTCGTTGTCCTGAAGCCGCTGATTCAGCGAAATGTATCCGAGCACCTCATCAATCACGTAGTCACGTCCGGACTCCAACTTGCGAAACCGACCGGTCTGGAAGTCGTTGTCGGACAGCCCTTTCACGTCTCGCAGGAAGGAATTCGGTAGAGTTTCCGTATCGCGCAGCGTCTCGATTTCCGTATCGAGGTACCGGTCGCCCTGGTTCCGCGGGAGGTCACTGGCAGAGGCGCGAGTAAAACGATTGGCCAGCGTCAGCACCTCATCCGATTCGCCGAGGTCAACCATCGCCACGATGTCGCGCACATTCTCATCCTCGGGTGAGGTCAGCTCGAACTTCCAGACTTCCACCTCATTGATCCTGGTAAAGCCATGAGCGACGCGAATGTTGGGCGGATCCGCGAGTGCGTCCTGCCACCGGTTACGAAAGTAGTAGGCAAGGTAGAAGTGCTTGCCTTCGTCATAGTCGGTGGGCTTGAGATCGAACTTGCTTGCTTCCGAACCACCGTTGATACTGAGGGAGTTCGACTGGCCCTCCTGCTGGCTCATCACGGTTGTGAGGTGCAGCCCGCCAAGCTGGAACTGACTCTTGATACCGAATAGACTCTGACCGCCTCTGATAAGCGTCGAAGGTGTCTGCAGGAAGACGTTTCCGGCTTCGATACTCTGGATGATCTCGTCTTCGTAGCCGGTGTATTGCAGCTTGAGCTGGTTCTGGAAGTCAAACTGATTGTTCGTGTCGTAGTTGACGTCGACACGCATCTTGTCTCCGATGGAGCCGGTGATGCCGAGCCGAAGATCCTGCTTGAAGTCCGGGTCCAGCTGTGCAGCTTTGCCTGTTACCGAGACTTGCTGGTCGCTCTTTCGATAGTCGAAGCCGGCGCGGATATCTGCCTGCCCGTTTACGCGCAGGTCGACCTCCGGCTTTCCGAATATTGTGGTGAAGGCACTTTGACGACCGCCGGGCACCACAATGTTGAAACCAAGTCCGCCGCGGCGCCGCTGCCGTCGCTGGCGCTCGCGCTGCTCGACGAGGGCCGACCAGTTCTGCCTCATGCCCTTTCGACCTCTCGACACTCGGTAGGAGGCACGATCCAGGAGCACCGGGTCTCGCACATCTCGGTTCGAAACGGTTTCGGTAGCGATGTAGCCACCCGTCGTCGAGTCCAGTCGAATGCTGTGCTTCCACGTCGGACTCAGCTTGGAAGACAGCGGCCGTCGGCTTCGGGGGAAGAGACTTGCCGATCGGCGGTCCCTGCGGAACAGGGGAATGAAGGGCAGCGACTTCAGCGTATCCGCGGCGACACCAACTGTGTCTGCCGCAGTGGAGTCAGCAAAGGTCGTGTCGGACGTCAGGCTGTCAACGCGTGCGAGTGAGCGGCGGGCGCGGAGAAGGTCGTCATCGTCATCCATCGCAACCGAGTCCGTGTCGGCCGGCGCGCGAAAGCGGCGCGCCCGACGAAGTAGGTCATCGTCGTTCACCGCGACAGAGTCCGTGTCGGCTGCCGCGAAGTACCAGCTGGATCGAGCAAGGTCGGCAGGTTGTGCAGATGATCCGGCGTAGATCCACGCCGCAGAGATCAACACGAGACCCGCATAGCACAAGGCTGCCGCACGGCGCCACAACACGCGGTGGGAGCCCTCTCGCTGAGGAATTGTCGACGGATCGGATTGCACGTCCAGGTCGATCTGGCTTTTGATACGGTTTGGCGACTCGAGCTACCAAGTCATTTCGGGCCGCCTGTCAGAATTCGTAGCCGAAGATGCCTATACGCGCTGCAGATTGATCGAGAAATGTGGGATCTGATAGACTCAGTTCGTCGCCTGAAACCGGGTTGTAATGTACACCAGAATGGAGGTCGGAGCCATACGATTAGAACTGACCTTGATGACGACGAAGGCGGGTAGATCGTTCCGGTCGTGTTCCTGAAAACAGGACCTGCATACCTTCAAGTGTCGACGAGACGGTATATTTCTAAATACTGTGTTTGATTCGAGGATATCGAGAATGGACCGGATTGATCTTACATCGAAGCGTATCGTGATTACTGGAGGAGGCGGACGTCTCGGGGCGCGTATGGTCGAGGAGTTTGCGGGTCGCGGCGCCGACGTCGTCGCGCTGGTTGTATCGGACGCCGAGGCGCGTCGCGTACCGCAAGTCTCCGGCGGGTCCGTGACCGTAAAGCGTGCCGACCTTATCGTCGAGTCCAGTGTAGTCGCGTGCTTCGAGGAAATCGGGGACGAATTTGGCCGGATTGATGCGCTTGTCCATACCGTTGGGATGTGGTCAGCATCACCACTTCTGCAGACCACCCAGGAAGACTGGGATCTCATGCTGCAGGTCAACCTGACGTCGACATTCCTCTGTTTCAGGGAGGCCGTGCGCCTCATCAAGTCAGGACGCGGGACGCTCGTCGGCATCAGTTCGCGACAGGGTGTAGACGGCGGCGTCGCGGAGCAGTCTGCGTACTCAGCAGCGAAAGCCGGGGTTGCTCGTCTCGTCGAGTCCGTGGCAGCCGAGTTTGGCAGTAGCGATATCTTCGCTCATGCTATTGCCCCGTCGACCATCCGTTTCGACGGCGAGGGCGGAGGCGTACATGCCAGTGACATCGTTGACCTTGTCGCCTATTTGATCGTTCACGGTGCCGCGCTGTCCGGCTCAACTCTCCGGGCCTACGGGGTCTGAACCGAAGCCATCGAGTGCTTCAGTCCGTCCGGATCGGTCGCAGCGGCAAAACCATCGTACCACCTTTCATCGATGGTCAACCCGATCCGATTGAGTTCGTCCAATACGACGCGTTTCGGCAGAACTGTTTCCGGCGGCGCCACGCCACCGCCTTCAAGCGTTCCTGTCGCTAGCATATAGGCGATCGTAGCAGTCGGAATGCTCGTACACTTGCGCATCGCAGTCACATGATTCGCCTGATCGTATCGCTCGATCATCTCATAAACGAGCGTCTTATCCTGGCCGTCCTTCTTTCCGGCGATACACGTTCGCAGAAGGACCGCGTCTTCGTGTTCACCACCCAGTTTCTGCTGCAGTCGGCGAACGAGGACGTCGTTATATGTCAGGTGCGTACGCACGTCGATGATGCGCTTCTCACCAAAGCCCAGGCCAAGCAGGAATTCCATCTGGCTCGCATGACCGGGCCATCTCACTGTTTTTAGATCCAGCGTTTTGACACGACCCTGAAGTTCGGTCGCCAGCGTGTTGAGCGTGCCGGCGGTACAAAACGCTTCAAGCTGTCCAAAAGGAGGAGGGAAGTAGATGTCCTCGACGTGCGATAGCGGCTCGACCTCCACAATCTTTCCATCGCGAAGCAGGTGGGCCGGCATACTGTAATCATCGATCAACTTCTTGGCCGAAACGCTCAGCCGAAAATTGAACGGCGGCTCGGGATGGAGCGGGACGTCTCCCACCCTCAGGTGAACCGCTTCGACCTCGTCAAACTGCTCGACACCGAGCAGGCATAGGAGATTGATGAGTCCAGGCGCGAGGCCGCAGCTCGGCAGCACCCAGACGCCCCTGTTTCGTGCTTCGTCGTTGAGACTCATCTCCTGATGCAGAATGCCACCGCTTCCCCCCATATCGCAGAAATGGCTTCCCTCGTCTATGCTCAGCGCCGCCATCAGCGGGTTCAGTTCGGGATCTGCGCATCCGATCACGCAATTGCTGCCGCGGATGATCGGCCTAAGGATCCGTTCGTCGCGCCCGTCAACCTGATACGATCGGACCTTCGGACTGTCCACCGTTTCGTGCAGGAGTTTCAGCGCCCGTGAGCCCGCATCACATACATGGACCTCATCCACCTCCTCGCGGCGCACCAGCTCGTCGGCGATTCGAGACCCGATCGCACCGGCTCCGATAATGGTAAACTTCACAGATCTTGTCCGAATTGCCTGAATTGTTGGGAAATATACTGCCCCTTCCTGTCGATGGGCTAGAGGAATGCCTCGCCCAATTGACTCCTTCCCCGGCTGAGCAACCTGGTCGACAACGACGCGATCACAACCATGATCATCAGAAGTACGCTGTACGCAGCGGCGGAGCCGAAATCAAACAGCCGAAGCTGAGCGAGAATTTCGACACTGATCGGCCTGTTCGAGTATACATAGAGCATGATGGACGAGACGAACTCGCCCAGGGCGGCAACGAACGTGAGTAGCGTTCCTGCGAGAACACCCGGCAGGATCAGAGGAAGCACAACCCGCCGGAATGTCATTCGCGGCCGGGCGCCCAGATCCGCCGATGCCTCAACCAGCGAGTCGTCCATACCATCCAGCGCGGCCGTGGTTGCGCGTACGATGAGCGGGATGTTTCGTATGAAATAGGCCAACGGTAGAATCCAGAACGTGCCCACGAGCACCTGACCGGCAGACAGAGGAGAGGGGGTATTGAACGTAAGTATCAGGTTCACGGCAATGACTGTTCCCGGGATGGCGAACGGGAGGGCCGTCAGAATTCGGAGCAGGGTCGTTCCCCTGAGTCGGACCTTGGAGATCAGCAGGCCGGCAGCCACACCGAACACGATGTTGGCAGCGGTCGCGACACCGGCCATCCTCAGGCTGTTGAGAATCGGCTTCAAGATCTGCGGTTCAGAGAACAGCTTCGCATAATTCTCGAACGTGTAGCGCTCGGGTATGACCTGAAGGGTCCAGCTTCCCGTTTCGGCGAGCGAGATCAGTACGATGGTCGCGATCGGAAGCAGAATGAGGGTCAGGAACAGGGCCACACCTGACATGAGAAATATCCTTGTGAGGCCTTTTCCGACAGGCGTGGGTTTCGACGCCACTCCCTTCGACGCCGTACGGTGGAGTTTCTTTCGGCCGCCCAGCTCGATTGCCAGGAGGAAGATCAGACAAATGATGGTCAGGACACAGGAGACTGCGGCGGAAAGGTCGAGATTGCCGTTCGTCTTGTAGTTGAAGATCTGCAGCGTCAGGAACGGATCGTTACCTGCGAAGAGAAGGGGGGCCGTAAACGAGGCCATGGAGATCATGAATACGAGCAGCGAGGCGCCGATCAGAGATGGCCGCAACTGAGGAAGAATGACGCGCACAAAGGTCCTGAATCCGTGCGCGCCGAGATCGGCCGACGCCTCAAGTAATCCTCCATCGATGCTCCGCAACGCGGAAGCCACGAACAGATAAAAGTAGACGTACATGGTGTAGACATGTACAAGCCATACGGCCCAGAGGCCGTCGAATGAGAATGGGACGGCGTCGAGACCCAGAAGCAGCTGTACGGTACGTGGCAAAATCCCGCTTTCACCATAGAGAAAGAGGAACGCCAGGACGCCAACGAGAGGGGGGAGAGCAAGAGGAAGGACGGCGACGCCCATCATGAAGCGACGTAGCGGAAAGTCGAATCGGTAGAACAGGTAGGCCAGAAAAGTGCCAACTACGCCTGCACCCGCGACCGAGTAGACCGAGATCGCGACCGAGTTTACGAGAGCCCTGACATTGGCCGAACGCCAGGACGAGAAGATTTTCCCGATCAGCGAAGGCCGGAGACCCTGACTAAACACCTCAAGTGCAGGCCAGAAGACATACCCGGCGAGAACCGCCAGAACGAACACGAACAGGACGATCGATGTTCTGCGCCCGACTAAGAACATGATGGGGATCGTACTTTCGCGACTCAGGCGTCGGTGTCCATGGTCAGCCTGTCTTCCATCGCGCGCGACAGGGTTGCTTCGTCGGCATACTCGAGGTCACCACCGATCGGTAGACCGCGCGCAATGCGAGTGACTCTCGCTCCGAGAGGCTTGACCAGTTGAGATAGATAGTACGCGGTAGTGTCACCCTCGACATTCGGATTCATCGCCAGGATGACTTCAAGGCTCGACGTGGCCGAGTCGCTCGAATGGGCTGAAGTAGCGAAGTCCTGAACACGGCCAACCAGTTCGCGAATGCGCAGATCCTCCGGTCCGATTCCATCCAGCGGCGAGATGGCGCCGCCCAGCACGTGGTAGACGCCGCGAAACTCATTGGTGCGCTCCAGAGCGCTCACGTCGCTGGCTTCCTCGACTACGCAAATGACCGAGTGGTCGCGCTTGGGGGACTCGCAGATGGCGCACGGTTCGTGGTCAGTCGCATTAAAACAGATACTGCAGAATCGGACACGATCCTTGACGGTGACGAGGGCCTCCGCAATCTGGACGACGTCCTCCCTCGACATCTTGAGGATGTAGGCGGCCAGGCGCTGCGCAGTCTTGCGACCGATCGTTGGAAGCTTGCTGAGTTGATCAACAAGTGCTTCGACGGATTCAGAAGTAAAGGCCATAGATTCGCCGATCGCCTAGAGACCGAGCTGACTCAGATCGAAGCCTGGGGGTAACATGCCGCCGGCAGCTTTCCCCATCTCGGTCTTGGCCAGAGCGGCGGCTTCCTCGAGCGCCTTGTTCACGCCGGCAACGACCAGGTCTTCCAATAGCTCAAGATCGTTCGGGTCTACCGCATCCGGCTCGATCTTGATCGAGACTACCCGCTGCAGGCCGTTGGCCGTAACGCGAACCATTCCGCCGCCCGCCTCGACTGTCGCCGACTTCTTGCCGAGCTCCTCCTGTGCTTCGGAGATCTTCTGTTGCATCTCCATCATCTTGCCGAACATATCGGCCATGTTGAAATCTTGATTCATCGCGGTTGTTGGTATTCGGTAGCGTTCGCCCCGGTCCTTCGTTCCTACCAGACCAGTTCGCCGCCGAACTCATCGAAGATGGCTCGTATTACCGGGTTGTCTTTTCTCTTCTGCTGCATGTACTCGTACGGGTCGAAATCACTGGCGGTTTCTCCCGATGGAGGCTTAACGCTGGCCTGGACGCTGAAGCGGAGCGACTGAACGCTGTCAGCGATGATGCCTCTGGCATGCTTCAGAAGGAAGTCTTGCTGGTTCTCCAGGAGCCTTTTGTGAAAGTCGTCCGGGACGTCAATTTCGATGTGACCGTCCGACATGTCTCGGGGTGCCGCGTGTTGCAGGAGTGATCCCACGTGGATCCGGTCTGACTTCACCGCCATCACGAAGGGGAGCCACTCAGAAACTTTCTGTGCATCGCCCATGGCAATTGGGGCGAGCGGCGTTGTCGAGCGAGCTGCCGAACCTTCGATTGTGCCGCCGTTTTTCTTCGGTGCCGAAGTATGGCGCGACAAAGCGGGCGGGTCGAAGAATCCTGGCGCGCTGGATGTCTTTGGCTTCGACGATTCGGCGGGCGGCGCGTCGGTCGGTTCCACGGGCGCGGGCTTGAGCGGCCTGGCCGGCAGTGCCGTTTCCTGTTCCTCTACCGGTGCCACTGCCGGCTGAATTAGAGGAGTCGTGTTTTGCTCGGGGGCTGGTGTCTTCGCGGTCCTGGCCGCTGGCTTTTCCGCTGGGGGCTCAGCCGGTGCCGGGGACTCGGGGGTACCGTCCTTACCGGTGTCCGGCAGTGGGCTGGATACGGAAGCCGCCTTCGCGGCGGACTTTCTCGCTGGAGCTTTCGTCGTCGGTCGTGTCGTCGACTTGTGGACGGTGGGCGTCGCTGGCTCTTGTCCGGTGACCGGAGCTGCCGGTGTCCCCTGAATCTGGTCGATCTTCTGGATGACCTGCCTCAGGTCAATGCTGTCCGCCATGGCCGTCATTTTCAACAGACCCAGTTCAAGCTGCAGTCGCGGTCGGGTGCTGTTACGAATCGCCCCGTCCGTGTCTGACGCAATGGTGAGAAGTCGAAGCAGCATTGAACGATTGAAGTTGCCTGCCTCAACCGCGTAGCGTTCCCGTGTCGCAGCAGCCGTTTCGATGAGACGCGTGTCGGACATCGTGACAGCGACGAACAGGTTGCGCAGGTGCTCGGCAAGGCCGGTCAGAAATTCTCGAAAGTCGAATCCTGAAGCGACGATTCCCTGCACGAGGTTCAGCACTCCAGCCGGGTTCTTTTCGTGCACATAGTTTGTCAGTTCAAAGAACAGTTCAATGTCCACGACGCCCAACGCCTCGGCGAGCACATCGTATGTGACATTTTCGCCGCACAGTGCCACCGCCTGATCGAATACGGAAAGCGCGTCGCGCAGGGCACCGTCTCCCTTACGAGCAATGAGCAGCAGTGAGGCCTCGTCGGCGGTGATCGACTCCTCCTGGCAAATCTGCTCCAGGCGCTCGACGATTTCGGGCACTGCTATTCGACGGAAATCAAATCGCTGGCATCGAGAGAGGATTGTGGGAAGAACTTTGTTGGGTTCGGTCGTCGCGAAAATAAACAGGACGTAGGGCGGCGGTTCCTCCAGCGTCTTCAACAGTGCGTTAAAGGCCTGAGATGTGAGCATGTGGACCTCGTCCACGATGTACACTTTTTTCAGACCCCCCTGCGGCGGGATTCTGACAGTGTCACGCAGCTCACGGACGTCGTCCACTTTGTTATTCGAGGCCGCATCGATCTCGATCACATTGAGGTTGCGGCCCTCAGCGAACGACAGACAGGATTCGCACTTCAGACACGGCTCGGAGCCGTCCCGCTCATCCGCCGGTGCCGTGCAATTGATCGATTTCGCCAGAATGCGCGCGACGGTGGTCTTGCCTACACCGCGCGGTCCACTGAACAGGTATGCGTGTCCCAGTCGGTTCTGTGCGATCGCGTTCTTGACGGTGTCGCAGACATGCTCCTGAGCGACGACCTCATCGAAGCGCTGTGGACGGTACTTTCGAGCGGCAACGAGGTACTTGGTATCGGACATTCAGCCCCGGGAATGGCAGGTATTGTAGTATTGAATCCGGTCGCCCATGTGCTCTTTGAACATAGCGGGAGAATTCGTCTCACGCAACCAGCAGAACCCGTCGGCCTGGGGTTGGATCCCACGCCCGAAACGGGTCAACTAACGTTCTACGGGCTCCGGCGTCGTCGAAGGCGTCGGCACCTCTGAGTCCCCTGCAGCCGCCTCGGGCGCGAGGGCGGAATCACTCATTCTTCCCGAAAGCTCCGGGTCGTAGCAGTCCCGACAGCGCGGCTCGTACACGTCGGTGGCGCCGAGGAGAACACGGGACCGTCCAGCGACAATTCGCTGCGAATGGTTTGCCGGTGAGCCGCATATCACGCAAACGGCGTGGAGCTTCGTCACATACTCCGCAATCGCCATCACCTGCGGCATGGGTTCAAATGGGCGCCTCAGGTAATCCTGGTCAAGTCCTGCCACAATAACGCGCCGCCCATCCTGAGCCAGTGTCTGGCACACATCCACCAGATCCTCGTCGAAGAACTGCGCCTCGTCGATACCTACGACATCCGCCTTTCCCACCATCAACAGAATCTGTCCCGCACTGTCGACCACCTCCGACGGAATCGAATTCTCGTCGTGTGAGATGACTTCGGAGACGCTATACCTCGAATCAACAGCCGGCTTGTAGATTTCCACGTTCTGACGGGCAAAACGGGCTCGCTTGAGCCGACGGATCAACTCTTCCGTCTTTCCGCTGAACATGGATCCGCACACGACCTCAATCCATCCCGTCCGACGATGATGTCCGATAAATGCTGGTTCCATGATCCATGCGTGATGCTTCCGCTTGCTGGAATCTAAGAAATTCCGTTACTCGGTACGCCGGACAGCCTGGATGGTCTCGATCGTCCCTGGCTCGACGAATCCGGTGATTCCGTTCGGCAGACGTACCTGTAGCAGGTCGCCGTCGTTCCTGAGAACATCCACCACAAGCGCTTCGTGAACGACAATTACGACCCGACTGTCGCTGGACGGCTCCTCGTGGACGTCAGCGCGATCGGCCGTAACGACAGCCGACACGTTATCCGTTCGGGCCGCAGAAGTGGCCACGGCTCCGGCACCGGCAAGCCCTCCAACCACGACCAGAACGATGGCCAGCCTTCTTGCTGCCGTTGAGATCGCCCTAAGATGAAGTCGTCGCCCGAACAGGGCCAGACCTGCGAGCCACCCGACAACACCCAGCCAGAAGAGACGTCTCAGGCCGACCGTGTCGACGAAGCCGTTCCACCATTTGGCCCAGATCGGTTTGGGCAGGACCGAAAGTTGATCTCGCGAACGCGATCTAACCAGGTCCATATTGTGAGTCAATGCGGCATCCTTCGGGAAGTAGCGAAATGCCCGCTGATAGTTCAGCATCGCTTTCCCAAGGCGGTCAAGTCGGAAGTACGCGTTTCCCAGGTTGTAGTAGACGTTTCCACTCTCGACGCCGAGGTCTGTCACCTCCTCGTAGGCGATCCTGGCCTGCTCGAAGTTGCCCTCGCGGAAGAGGCGATTACCCTCATCGAGCAGACGTGCGGCCTCGTCGGTCTGAGCCGCAAGCGGCGTTGAAAAGGCCAGTGCCACAAGAACAGATGCGATGATATTTCTCACGTGGAAACTGCCCGGTGGTTTGCCACTGATTGATCAATCGAGACGATGAGAGATGCGGCTGTCGTGTGCGCATCCTCCGGCGTCATTCCTGTCGGTGCCGACGGTGCAAAACGCGCCCTGTCACATTCTTCGAGAAGGGTGGTTAGAGCCGAGAGCGTGTCGTCCGGGATTCCGACGTCCCTGAGTCGCATCACCAGCTGATTTCGGGTGAGACCGATCTCCGCGATATTCAGTCGGTTTCCGACGAAACCCAGAACGGCGCGTTCGGTCTCCTCATAGAATGCCGCAAGATCATCGCTTGCCAGAAGCTGCTCGGCTCGTTTCAAGTGTTTGCGCGCCAGGGGATGTGCCCGTCGATTTCGGGCAAACTTGAGGTCGGTCGCCAGCTTTGTGCTATGCCGTTGCCACAGAGCGATGCCCAGCAAACCGAGGAGGGGCAGAGCGCCGAACACGTATGCCCACGGTTGCCGGTGGATCGGCGTCCGGTCAGCGGCGGTCCAGACAACGTCGTCGAGCTTCAGCGGAGCGATGTCGTCAATCGGCAGTCCGGTTGAGGTCGTCGCGACGATCGCTGCCTCTCCGGCCGTGCCCGTCACAACAATCGGCGCCGGATTCGAGCGAATGGTCCGGTATTCGCCGGACGATGGCTCAAGGAAGCTGAAGTCGATCCCGGGTATCTCGAAATTGCCATTGGCCCGGGGTACCAGCACATAACTGAACGTCTTCGTTCCACGCACGCTGCTTCCCGAGCGGTTCACGCTTGTAGCGATCTCCGGATCGTACGCCTCGAACACGCCCGGTGGCCGGAATGCCGGAGCCTCAAGCGTCGCGATGTTTCCGGATCCTCGGATTCGCGCCGTCACCTGGACGGATTCGCCAACGTCGAGCCGGGTTCTGTCTACATTCGCATCGATCGTGAAGTTGCCGACCGCTCCCGCAAACGAGGTGGGAGGATTGCCGGGCCATGGCTTCACATCGATCGTGATAGCAGGCGAGGCAAGTCGCACGGGCTGGTATCGGTTTCTCAACGAGAAGAATGGATCACCGGATCCGAAGGGCAGTGACGCCTCGCTCTCGATCCGGAGCGGGTCGATCCGGAGTTCACCCGTTCTGGTCGGGAAGACCGCGACCCGTTTCAAGATGATCGTGTTATATCGGAGACCATCTACGACGACGGTCTTGGGGATTGGTCGCGACTCTATCTCCAGTTCTTCACGCCAGAAGCCTTCGGCATCCCACGAATCGGCAAGCCGGCTTTGTCTCAACTGAATACCGGAGCGAAAAAAGAGGGCGTATTCAATTGTGAGCTGCTCGTTTTGATAGGCCTGGCGTTTACTCGGTGACGCCCGGATGAACATATCACGATCCGAGATCTGAGCATCCTCCTGCGGAGGTGGCTGCTGGCGACCGAACGGATCGATGAGGAACGGATTCCTTCTCTGCGCGCGCGGCGGGCGCTGCGCCTGCGCAACAACCGTAACATTAATTGCATCCGCCCGGTACGCCTTGCCGCCGATCTCGATTTCGACCGCCTCAAACCGGGCTGTGCCTTCTCGAACAGGTTTGTACGTCCAACTGAAGCCAGTGCTCTGCTGCACGCGGCCGTTGGTGATGGACATGTTCTGAGATGTGAACGGAAATCGGTTCGTGAGTACCAGTCCGTCGGTCTCGGGTGCGCTGGGAGAGGGTATCTCGGGAATCGACTGGCCGCTAATCTCCAACGTGTAGGTCAGCGTCTCTTCGACGCCGATGGTCGTCTCACTGACAGATGCACGGACGGACAGATCCTGTGCCGCCAGGTTTAGAAAACAGGCGCCCTGGATGACGAGTGACAGCCAGCAGGATGCCACTATCCTCCTGGCGTTTCTCTGAATACCGCTCCCCACCATAAATATCGTCACTACCAGTCCTTTTCTACTCGACGAGGCCGGCCCTTGATCTTCTGCACTTCGCGCAGCAGTTCCTCTTCCTCGTTCTGAAGTGCCTGCAAGATGCGGATGGCCTGGGCGCGGCTCAATTGATCCTGGTTTTCTCCCGCCTCTACACTCTGCTGTTCGCGGTCCTCCGACTGCTGCTCTTCGGACGGCTCCTGAGGTTCCGGCTCACCCTCTCCCTGCTGCTCTTCCTCTTGCTCTTGTTCGCCTTCGCCAGACTCTTCCTGCGAAGGATCCTCTTCATCGCCGGATTGATTTTGCTGGGACTCCTGGTCCTGGTTCTGTTCCTGCTCCTGTTGCTCGGAGTTGCCCTCTCCAGACTGTTGCTGGCGCTCCTTCTCCTGCTCAATGAGTGCGTTCAGAGCGAGGAGCTTCGGATCGGTCGGAAACTCGGCCAGGCCGCCGGCCACTATTTCGCCCGCCTCAGCCAGTTTGCCATCAACATAGACGCGCGCCCCGTCGTGAAACGCACGCTCGGGGGACTGTCCCGACACTGCAGACACGACGGCAAGTGTGACTGTCGCCAGTGAGATGAGCAGACGCATCATGAATCCTGGGGTTGATCTATGTCCGCAATGTTGCCGGTGCGACCAATGAAGTCCTGAAACGCACGCACGGAGTCGTCGACCCGCAGGCCGTCGAGCATCAGACTGTGGGCTAGCCGGTACTGCTTTTTCGCTACCAGTTCTTCCGCTTGCCGTTTGAGAGCTTTCGCATACTCGGACGGTTCAATCTTTCCACCACTGTCTTCCTGCTGTTGCGGCTGGTCGTCCTTCACTCGTCGGCGAACGAACTCGAAGTTGTATCTGGCGCTGTCGTTGAGTCCGTCCTCCAGCAGGGCCTGTTTGAAGAACGACAGTGCCGCGTTCAGGTCTTCCTGACGATACGCTGCATTGCCGGCGTTGTAGGCAGCCCGACTTCGATCGGCCGGGGTGTCGGCGACCGAAAGCGATCGGACGAACGCCTGCAGGGCAGTCTCGTAATCCTCCATCCGGAAGAGAGAGGCGCCAAGATTGTTCAGAAGCGATGCCTGCACGTCCACCGGTGCGTCGGGACCCAGTGCATCCAGCGCTGCCAGGTAGGCGTCAGCGGCTTCCCGATATCTGCCTTCACGGAAGAGGTCGTTCCCCTCACGGCCGTCCCCGTCAGACGGAGGCGACGTCGCCAGTGCAAACAGTAGTAGCCAGGTCGCTTTCATACCTGCGGGAGAGAGTTAACGGACTTGTCGCGCAATATGACCTCGCCAATAAGGAACAGGCATGCCAACGCCAGAGGCCACTGGAATTTTTCGTCGTATTCCTCAAACTCCTCACGAGCGAATTCCGTTCGTTCCAAACGTTCGAGCGAAGATATTATTTTGTTCAGTGAGCTCGATGTTTTCGCGATACGGAAGTAGGCCCCATCGCCGGCGAGTTCCCGCAGCGGGCCTTCCTCCAGCGCCGTCATCACGACTCGTCCTTCACGGTCCTTCTTGTAACCAGGATTTACGCGGTCCCGAGCCAATGGAATCGGGACGCCCTCGGTTTCTCCTGCCCCGGCAGAAAAAATGATCACGCCCTCCTCCTGTGCCTTCAATCTGATCTCGGCAATCGATCCAACGTGATTCTCTCCGTCTGATACATAAAGGAGTACCTTCGTGCGGTCCGTGTCGGCGTCGCGCGCTTGACTCTTAAACGCCTGCAGTGCCATTTGAAGAGCGCCTCCGAAATCGGTGCCGGGCGTCGGGATGAGCCGAGGGTTTGCGACGTCCAGAAACAGACGCACCGCAGCGTAGTCGGTGGTCAACGGACACTGAATGAAGGCGTCTCCGGCGAACAGTACCAGCCCAACGCGGTCGCCTCTCAATTCGTCCAGCAACTTCTTAAGCTCGTTCTTGGAACGGTCAAGTCGGTTGGGGGCGATGTCGCGTGCCTGCATGGACAGCGATACATCGAGAGCGAAAATGATATCGACGCCCTCTCGTTTCACCTCTCGAAGTTTGGTACCGAATCGGGGCCCCGCCAGCGCAAGCGCCAGCAGCGCGACCGCACAGATCAGGAGTCCGCTTTTCCAGCGTCGGCGGCGTGGATTGATCGCAGACGCCAATTTTTCAATCAGGACAGGATCGCCGAGGCGCTTGTATGCCGACTTTCGAGACATAGCCGCCCAAACCATCAGAAGGATGACGGCAGGAATTGTCGACAGGGCCGCGAGATAGGTCGGGTTAAGCCAGTCCATGGAAATCGGTCAGGGCAGTCGCCTCAGTCTCGTGTTTGAAAGGAGGATCTCGAGGAGTATCAGTCCGAAGGCCGGCCAAAGAAAGAGCGCAAACCGCTCCTCGTAATCCATGTAGGTGCGCTCTTCTATTTTCGTTTTTTCCAGATCCCCGATCTGCTCGTAGATCTGTCGCAATGCTTCATTGTCCGTGGCGCGGAAATACGCGCCCCCCGTCTTTTCTGCTACCGATCGCAACATGTCTTCGTCGATCTCCACGGGCATCATTCGGCGCTGCTTTCCCGCGAACGGGTGGTCGATTACAAAGGGTGCCTCGCCATACGCGCCGACGCCGATCGCGTAGACGCGCACTCCAAGTGCTTCGGCCACTTCGGACGCCGTGACAGGATCTATTTCGCCGCGGTTGTTCTGTCCGTCTGTAAGGAGGATCACAACCTTGCTGACGGCTTCTGTTTCCTTGAGCCTGTTCACAGCCATAGCCAGTGCCGTCCCGATGGCCGTACCGTCCTCGATCACACCCACCTCGACTTCTTCCATCATCCGGAGAAGGAAGTCGTAGTCGAGGGTCAGGGGTGCCTGTGTGTACGCCTTGGCCGCAAAGACGATCAGGCCAACCCTGTCAGAAAGCCGTCCCTGGATGAACTCGGCCCCCACCTCTCTTGCCGCTTGAAATCGGTTGGGCTGAAAATCCTGAGCGCGCATGGAGGTTGACGTGTCGAGCACCATCATGATATCGACGCCTTCCGCAAACTGCTCCCGGATTACGTTGCGCTCCTGCGGGCGAGCCAGTGCCACGATCGCAAGAGCAATTCCGAGCGTTCGAAGGAGTGTCGGCAGACCTCTGATGCGGGTCCAGAACGAAGGGTGTACCGATTTCGCAGATTCTGTCGTGCTGAATGCAAAGCCTCGCTCATTGCGCGCCCGGTACCACTCCCAGCCCGGCAAGAGCGGTAGCAGCAGCAGCACCCACAAAAATGCAGGGTTGGCAAAAGTGATCGGGAGTTCCATCCGCGCTGATTCGTTCTGGTCGCTACTGTGCTCGTTTTGCTACTACCGCTTCCAGCAATTGCGGAAGCACCACACCGGCGGGGCCGAGGATAACCTCATCCAGGTCGTCGCCGATGGCACTCTTCTCGACGTTTATTTCGGCCACATAGGCACCAGTGATACGGGCGGTTATGGGTATCGACGCCGCCGGATAAACAACGGCGCTGGTTCCGACGCTCAGGAACACCTCGGCGGTTCTTGCTGCGGAGTCGGCACGCTCGATTGCTCCCTCCGGAAGCATCTCCCCGAACCAGACGACGTCCGGACGTATCAAACCGGAACACTTCGCACAGCGGTAAGCTCCGTCCGGCGCCGGACGGTCCAGTTCGTGATCGCCGGCCGGTTGCCGACAGGCAACACAGTAGTTGCGCAGAATATTCCCGTGCAGTTCGACGATGCTCCGGCTGCCCGCGCGGCGATGAAGGTCGTCCACATTCTGCGTAATCACGGTGAACTCGTCGAACAGATCTTCGAACCCGGCCAGGGCAATGTGGGCCGGGTTTGGAACGACGTCATTCAGAACTTCCCGTCGATGGGCGTACCACATCTGCACCATTTCAGGATTCGACATGAACGCTTCGAAGTTCGCGAGCTCTTCCGGCTTCAGTTTTTCCCACAGGCCGCCAGCATCGCGAAATGTCGCAACGCCGCTCTCGGCGCTTATACCCGCGCCAGTCAGGACCGCCACTCTTCTGGCCTTCGCCAGGTGGAAAACCAGTTGTGGTGAGAATAGGCTCATTCGCTCTCCGGTATCAGCGCGGATTCATCGATAATCACTTCATCCTCCGGCGTGAGGAATTTCTCTGTCATCTCCAGGACGTTCCTCACGCGCTCGATCGACTGACGGCAGACCACTTGAGCCGGAAAGAGTTCTGCAAACTTTGCAAGGTCGCTGGTTTGCAGAACCAGGGATGCCACTTCTATCATTTCCGGTGGGGCCAGATCCTGGTTCGCCCGATCACGAATGTCGTCGAGCATTTCACGCGACGTTCTTTCGAGCGCCGGCACCTCCAGGCGTCGGGATATATACGTCCGCAATGTTTCGGATAATTCCACGAAGAACGCTTTCACGGACTCGTCCGTGGAAAGATCGGCGACCTCAAGCGCGGCGAGTCTTTCCGTAGCTTCCTCAAGTGGCGATATGATGATTTCAGGTTCGCTTCGCAGAAGACTGACGATTTGCGGCGAGCGCCGGTACCACCAGAGGAAGGCACCGGTCGCGACGATCAACAGACCCAGAAAGACCAGCCACGGCCAGACTGCCGGAGGGAACTCGGCGATCGGCATCAAATCGAGAATGTCCTCGGCGTCACCTGGAACCACGGACCGAACGGGAATCCAGAACGGATCGGTCGAGATCGCCAGCGTATCGCCGGTCGCCACGACTCCAACCGGAACGGGTCCCACGATGGCGGTATCCAGAGCGAAGGTCGTTACTTCGTAGACCACGCTGTCGATGCCGGACTCCGATGCGGCCGGCGACGTATCGAGTAGTGTCCTCAGAATCAGGATGTCTGCAATCTGAAGCACCTGTCCGGTGCTGTCGTGCGGCGGATGGGTGAAGACCGTGCGGGCCCAGACGGGACGTTCTACGACGACCGTCAGATCAAACCGCTCGCCAACCGAGGTGCTATCGGTTTTCGAGTAGGCGCGTGCTGTCTGTGCGCTGGCTGGACCGACCAGCGGGTGAAGAAGCGCCGTCCCTAGCAAAGCAGCAGAAAGGAAGAGAGAGAAGGAGCAGATACGCTTCATCGGGCGCGGTTTCGGTGGCGGAAGAACGCGATAAGTGGGTCCACGTAGCTTTCATCGGTCCGAATGAGTACGCGGTCAAGCTGCAGTCGACGGAACAGCGCATCGAGGTCGTCCTGACGTTGCGCTGCTTTCGCGGCAAACGCACGTCGGACTCGCTTGCTACCGGCGTCCAGCACAGTCGTTCTCCCGGACTCCGCATCGGTCAGCTCTATGAGTCCTACGGACGGCAGTTCCTGTTCCCTGGCATCCTGCAGGTGCACGGCGACGAGGTCGTGTCGCTGAGCGAGGGCGCGCAACGGTTTCTCAAAGGCCGTGTCGAAGAAATCGCTCATCAGCAGAATGACCGAGTGACGACGGAGTACATGTATCAGGTGTTCGAGGGCCGTGGAAATGGACGTGCCGGTCGACTTCTGCTCGTGGGCGAACAGATCCCGGATCAGGCGGAGCACGTGACGCTTTCCCTTTTTCGGAGGGACGAACAACTCAATCTCATCAGAAAACAGGAGCAGGCCCACCTTGTCGCTGTTCTGAATAGCGCTGAACGCCACGATGGCACAGATTTCGGCCGCGATCTCTCGCTTGAACTTGCCCTGAGAACCGAAATTGCTCGATCCGGAGATGTCGACAGCCAGCATGACGGTCTGCTCGCGTTCTTCTTCGAAGATCTTGATGTACGTCTCGCCGGTTCGCGCCGAGACGTTCCAGTCGATTGAACGAATATCATCCCCGATCTGGTATGGTCGCACCTCCGAAAACTCCATTCCCTGGCCCTTGAACGCCGAATGGTACTCTCCACCGAACACGCTGTTGACCAGCCCTTTCGTCCGGATTTCGATCTGCCGGATCTTCTGAAAGAGTTCTTTGGGGATCATGGACGGGATTTCGGGGTCGTGGCGGCCGAGAAGGGATGGTTTTGCGGGTTGAAGCTAGCTAGAGGCGTAGTTGCCTGCAACATCTGGCGCCGAAGACGTGGCACGGTTTGAAATCGTGTCGCCGTAGGCCGATAACCATAGCAGATTCTGTGGCTTTCAAAAGATGAGAAATGAGGATGCGGTACCGCATATTGATCCTCATAGTACTCCTTGCAGGTGGTTACTACCTGTACGCGGAGTTAGCCGACTGGAGAGATAAGCCTCCTGTCGACACGGCTCAGCAAGAGCAAGCTGACCGTGTACGCGATCTGATCCGCTAGTATCTCGACGTATCGGCGCCGGCCCTGAGATGCCACGCGGGCCTACTATTCAAATCCACGCGCCCGCGTTCATTGTGTCCGGATCGTCCTGGCGGCGACCCACTCATACATGTTGCCAGAATGATGCATTTCTCAATATGTTAACAATACTTGTTGTAACAAATAATCCGATTGTGCATCTAATAGGCGTTCCGCACCACGGAATACTCCATTTTAGACTCAGAAACTCACTTCAGGTAATTGAAATGAACAAGGCAAGGTCATTTGTAGCTGTTCTTGGAACGCTGTTCCTCCTCGCTTCAGCCCAAACGAGCGCACTCGCAGACGGAGTTGCGGGCAAACAACAGTCCGATGATCCGGTCGTGTACACGTACAAGGTGGACGCCGCTCATTCATCCATCTCTTTCAAGGTCCGTCATCTCGGGATCGTCAACGTCAACGGAGCCTTCTCGTCCTATGATGTGCAGCTGGCCATGAATCCGGACGACCTGTCGACGCTTCGAACGGATGTTTCGGTTGATGTCGCGTCAGTGGACACCGGAATTGAAAAGCGCGACAATCATCTTCGGTCGGCCGACTTCTTCTCGGCAGAAGCATTTCCGACAATGAAATTTGTCTCGAAAGAGGTAAGAAACGTGGACGGCTCTGCGTTCGACCTGGTCGGAGACCTGACGATTCGTGGAGTCACGAAAGAGGTTGTTCTTTCG
>JABDKH010000199.1 GCA_013002345.1 Rhodothermales bacterium | reverse complement strand
CCCATGCTCTGAATTCGACCACGTCGGCTGTTGAGATCGCCGATAACGTCGCCCATGTACTCCTCGGGCGTCACAACTTCGACCTCCATGATGGGCTCCATGATGACTGGCTTCGCCTTGCGAGCCGCATCCCGGAATGCCATCCGACCGGCAACTTCAAACGCCATCTGATCCGAGTCGACGTTGTGGAATTTGCCGTCGTAGAGGCGGGCTTTGACACCCTCAAGCGGGTAGCCGGCGAGGGGGCCCTGGTTCATTGCGGAACGAAGTCCCTTCTCTACCGACGGAATGAACTCACGGGGAATCGAGCCGCCGCGAATTTCGTCAACAAACTCAAGACCGACGCCGGATTCGCTCGGGCCGATTTCAATGTATACCTCGGCAAACTGTCCGCGACCGCCGGTCTGCTTCTTATGAATGTAGTGCTCGTCAACGGTCCCGCGGATCGCCTCTCGGTACGCAACCTGGGGCTTACCTACGTTTGCTTCGACCTTAAACTCACGTTTCAGTCGATCTACGATAATCTCGAGGTGCAATTCGCCCATTCCGGCGATGATCGTCTGTCCTGTTTCGTCATCCGTGGACACCCGAAACGTCGGATCCTCCTCGGCCAGTTTCTGGAGGCCTACGCCCAGCTTGTCGTTGTCGGCTTTCGTCTTCGGTTCGATAGCGATCCGAATGACGGGCTCCGGAAAGTCCATCTTCTCGAGCACGATCGGGTTGTTCACGTCGGCGAGCGTATCGCCTGTGCGAACGTTCTTGAGCCCGACGGCGGCGGCGATATCTCCCGCACACACCTCATCGACGTCCTCACGGGAATTCGCGTGCATGAAGAGAATGCGTCCCACGCGCTCCTTCTTCTCGATCGAAGCGTTGAGAACCTGCTGGCCCTTCTTGAGCGTACCGCTGTACACCCGGAAAAATGTCAACTTCCCGACATACGGGTCGGTAGCGATTTTGAAGGCGATTGCACTGAACGGAGCGTCGGGGTCTGCTTCACGGACTTGTTCCTCATCCATGCGCGGAGCCATACCCGTCACAGCCGGCACGTCTTTCGGGCTCGGGAGATAATCGATCACGCCGTCGAGAAGTCTCTGCACGCCTTTGTTTTTGAAGGCTGATCCGCAGAACACCGGCGTGATATCGAGACTCAGTGTTGCCTTTCGAACCGTGGCCTTGAGCTCTTCGGCGGTGATCTCCTCGCCCTCGAGGTACTTCATGAGGAGCGCGTCGTTGTGCTCTGCCACCGCCTCCAGCAAATTGATTCGCCAGTGCCGCGTTTCCTTGACGAGGTCACCTGGGACATCGATCTCGTCCCACGTGATTCCCTGCTTGTCGTCGTGCCACACGATGGCCTTGTTCGTGATCAGGTCGATCACTCCGCGGAACATGTCTCCCTCGCCGATCGGGATCTGTACCGGAACGGCATTGGCCTTCAGGCGGTCCTTCATCATCTGGACAGCAACCGCGAAATCGGCACCGGTGCGATCCATCTTGTTCACAAAGGCGATGCGGGGAACGCCATACTTGTCCGCCTGACGCCAAACGGTTTCGGACTGTGGCTCCACGCCGCCAACCGAACAAAACAGGGCGACGGCTCCATCCAGCACTCGCAGCGAGCGTTCGACTTCGACCGTAAAGTCAACGTGGCCCGGCGTGTCGATGATGTTGATTCGACTGTCCTTCCATGAACACGTGGTGGCGGCGCTCGTGATGGTGATGCCCCGCTCCTTTTCCTGTTCCATCCAGTCCATGGTCGCACCGCCCTCATGCACCTCACCCATGCGGTGCAGGCGTCCCGTATAAAACAGGATGCGCTCCGTGGTCGTAGTCTTCCCGGCATCAATGTGGGCCATGATGCCGATGTTGCGCGTTTTCTCGAGTGGTACTTTTTTCTCCGCCATAACTCTATCTATCTAAACTATCGAGCACCTAGAAGCGGAAGTGCGCGAACGCTTTGTTAGCCTCTGCCATGCGGTGCGTGTCGTCCTTCTTCTTGATGGCACCGCCTTCACCTTTGGCAGCGCTCATCAACTCATTTGCCAGGCGATTGGCCATACTTTTGTCATTTCTAGCGCGGGCGTACTGGATGATCCAGCGAAACGCCAGCGCGGTGCGGCGCTCCGGACGCACCTCGATCGGGACCTGATACGTTGCACCGCCGACCCGTCTCGAACGAACCTCGACGAGCGGAGCCGCGTTGTTCACGGCTTTGCGAAACACCTCGATACCGGGCTCGCTCGTTCGCTCCTCGATTGCTCGAAACGCGTTATACACAATGCGCTGAGCAATACTCTTCTTCCCTTCCTTCATAACGCTGTTCACGAAACGGGAAACCAGTTCGTCGTGATAAATCGGATCGGCAACAACCTGCCTTCTGTCCGCACTTTTTCTACGCATATCGACTCGGTAATGCTTAATTCCGCCGGCTGCGATGCCGGGGATTCCACGATCAGGAGTTAGACCTTCGGCTTCTTCGCGCCATACTTGGAGCGTGATTGCATCCGATCTTCGACCCCGGATGCATCCAGGGCACCACGAACGATGTGGTACTTGACACCAGGCAGGTCCTTGACTCTGCCCCCACGCACGAGGACGATGGAATGCTCCTGCAGATTATGACCCTCACCGGGGATGTAGGCAATGACCTCCACTCCGTTGGTCAGGCGCACCTTGGCCACTTTCCGAAGTGCCGAATTCGGCTTCTTCGGCGTAGTCGTGTACACGCGAGTGCAAACACCGCGCTTTTGCGGACACGAGCTAAGTGCCGGCGACTTCGTCGTCTTCACCTTCGGGTGACGACCCTTTCGGACTAATTGTTGAATCGTAGGCACGATTAGATCAGGTTGGTGGCGCGGTCCCGGCAATCGCCGTCCCCGCAATACAAACAGTCGCGTAATATACGGCGGGTCGGGTTCACGCAACAATGAAGGGGATGAAGAAAATGTTGGGTTGGCGTCCAGCGTCCTGCCGGAATAACCGGCTGATAGAACGAAAACAGCCCGAAGAGGCTACTTGCGGTGATTGGGGCTCCCAGGCTCGAACCGTAGACAGTCTGTATCAATTCGATTAATCGCTATAGATCACTGGATCGGTATCAAGAATGCATGAGCACAAAAAAAGGGACCGACGCTCGTCGATCCCGTGCTCTGGAGTACCTGTCTCCCGGCTCAGGCAGGCGCCGGGCTGTCAGCATCCTCTTCTGGTAGCAGCTGCGTGCCATCGCCGCTCTCCGGCATATCCGACGGCGGTGCCAGCTCTTCCTCACTGCCCACAACATCATCGGTCTTCGCTTCGTCCTGTCCGTTGATGTTCATATAGTCCCCGAAAGGCCGGTCGCCCAGAATGGCAACAAGCTCTTTCGGACCCAGCACTTCCTTCTCAAGCAGCGCCTGGGCCATATCCTCGAGCTTGTCGCGCTTCTCAGTCAGCAGTTCACGGGCCCGCTCGCGTACGCTCCCGATGATGCGCTTCACCTCTTCATCGATGATCCGCGCCGTGTCTTCCGAGTACGGCTTGTCGAAAATCGGGCCCTCACTGGCCGCCCCGGAAAGATTAAAACTCACAGCACCAACACGATCGCTCATCCCGTAGTCGACAACCATGGCATAGGCCATCTTCGTGATGCGCTCAAGGTCGTTCTGGGCCCCCGTCGAAATCCGGCCGAAGACTATCTCCTCCGCAACTCGTCCACCGATCGCCATCGTCATGCGATCCTCAAGGGCCTCTTTCGTGTACAGATATCGCTCTTCGGGCAGATATTGCGCATACCCCAGCGCGGCGAGCCCTCGCGGCACGATTGATACCTTCACAACCGGGTCCGTGTTTTCGAGATACCAGCCGGCTATGGCGTGTCCCGCCTCGTGATATGCAACGATTTCCTTCTCCTCGGGCGAGATCAACTTGTTCTTCTTTTCCAGGCCGCCGATGACGCGATCGATGGCTTTCTCGAAGTCCTCCATCTCAATCGATTCCTTGTCCTCCCGGGCGGCCAGCAGCGCGGCCTCGTTACACACGTTTGCAATCTCGGCACCCGCAAAACCCGGTGTCTGGGCCGCGAGATGATCACAATCGACATTATCGGAGAGAATCAGCTCGCGCGTGTGCACCTTGAATATCTCTGCTCGTTCCAGCCGATCGGGTTTGTCAATGAGGACCTGCCGGTCAAATCGGCCTGGTCGCAGGAGAGCCGTGTCAAGCACGTCGGGACGGTTCGTGGCAGCCATGATGATCACACCCTTGTCGGTGTTGAAACCGTCCATCTCGACCAGGAGCTGGTTGAGTGTGTTTTCCCGTTCGTCGTTGGCGCCCATCATCATACCCCGTCCTCTTGAGCGCCCGATAGCGTCGATCTCGTCAATGAAGATGATGCACGGCGCCTTTTCCTTTGCCTGACGGAACAGGTCACGCACTCGCGCGGCGCCAACACCGACAAACATCTCAACGAAGTCTGATCCTGACAGGGAGAAGAACGGCGTGCCCGCTTCGCCCGCCACCGCCTTGGCGAGAAGCGTTTTCCCCGTTCCCGGCGGCCCAACGAGCAAAACCCCTTTCGGGAGCTTGCCACCGAGCCTCGTAAACTTCTTGGGAGAGCGCAAGAACTCAACGACTTCAGCCACCTCTTCCTTCGCTTCTTCCAGCCCGGCAACATCCTTGAATGTCAGCCGATGATCGCCCATCGCGTCAAAGAGTACTGCCTTGTTCTTGCCGATGCTCAGAACCTGACTTCCGGGATTCATTCTCCGGATCAGGAAAACCCATAGAACGACCAGCAGCAGCAACGGGAAAACCCACGTCAGAAGCCCTGCAAACCAGTTCTCTTCTTGCCGGGCACTGAATTGAATCGTGGCATCGCCGGCCTGTTTGGCCTTCTCGTTGTGCTCACGCAGGAACTGCGTCAGTTCATGATCCGACGGCTTGACGGTGCTGAATATCTTCCCCTGGTCGGCCGACGACGCTGAAAGGAAATCCTGGCGAGGACGGGCAACCTTGACCAGCTCGTTCTGAACCGCTGAATCGACGTATTTGCCATTGATCCGTGAATCGTTGACAACAACCACTTCGGACACGTATCCCTTTTCAACGTAGTCCAGAAACGTGCTGTATTCGATCGAGTTGGGGTCTGCACTATTGATGAAGAGCAGAATGTGGACGATGAGCGCCAGAAAGATGGCGAGGTAGATCCACAACGAAAATCGTGGACGCTTGTCGGGAAGGCGAGGGCCTGACCCTGAGTCCTTCCGCTCGAGTTCTATGTTATCGCGATCGTCGTGCGCCATGCGCAAAGGCGGACCCGCAGGCCGCGAGCGTCCGGGTAGACGCTCAAACTAGTTCAGGACAAGTGTAAGGTAACAGCTGAAATGGATGGTAGGTTCCGTTTCCGAGTCGTGCATCGGGCACCGCCGGACTGCCTGTGCGAGATCGGATGCCATTCGAGTTTACTACGGCCAGAAGGCTATCTGGATGCAGTCCGAGGCCTGTTCAGCGCCGAGGATCGGGCGCGCAATTGACGTCCAGCGCCATCCGATAGCGCACCGCACGCCCGTCAATTGTCGCGGGGCGAAACCGACTGAGCCTGATTACCCGAAGCGCTTCCTCGTCGCAGCCGGCCCCGACGCTCTCGGTGATTGACGGCTCGAGGATGCGGCCTCGCTCGTCGACTACAAAGCGGAGCTCTACACGACCGGAGACCTGACCCTCTGCGGCCGTGTCCGGATACCGAAACATGCGCTGAAGGGCACCGTCTCCACCGACGAGGCGCGGCTCCACGTCGACACTGTCGTACGTAGTGGTGTCGGCGACTGTCGGTGGTCGGTCAAGAAGATCTCTTTGAAGTGCCTCTTCCGGACGTTGCGCGCCGGGGACGCCCCCCGCCTCATCAGCGTCCTCCCGCCGACGTTCGGAGATCGTCGGATCGGTGTCCTTCTGATCGACTGCAATGTCACCCTCACGATCCAGGGGCACATCCGTAGTATCCGCCACGGACACCAAGGTCGAGTCCACCGCAGGCTTCATCCTTTCGTTCAGGGCCGCCGTCAGTCCCGCTGCTCGCCGCGCGTAGTCCGAACCAGGGTATCGAGTGGATATGAGTGTGTAAAGGTCGAGCAAATGAATCGTCGGCCGGGATTCGATTTCCGGCTGCCGTTGTGTTCCGGGACTGATCGTCGTGACCGGCGTCACTGTTTCCGGCTGCCGTTGTGTTTCGGGACTGATCGTCGTGACCGGCGTCACTGTTTCCGGCTGCTCCAGCGAGTCCGGCTTAGCATTGGCCACCGGACCGGAGGGTATATCGGCCGCCTCGAAGCCGCGTTGCAATGAGTCCGTCACGGCGATCGTCGAATCCGCTGGTGCTTCTCTGTCGCCCGACGGCGCAACCACCTGCCTGGAGACAGAATCCGTTGCGGCGGTTGGAGATACGTCCGCCTGCCCCGCGTTTGCCGCATCGGCCTCGGGCAGCATGGGCGTCTCCATCAACCCGAGTTGAATCCAGAGCGAGTCCGGAATTTCAATTGCTATCGGCTGGGTAATATCAACCCTTTCGATCTCGGCCCAGTCCGAATAAATCGCTCCCGCAGCAAGAAGAGAACGTCCGGACAACAGGCTGTCCG
>JABDKH010000198.1 GCA_013002345.1 Rhodothermales bacterium | reverse complement strand
CGGCTAGGAGGGCCCAGACAAGGCGACGCGACAAGGTCTTTCGCTCCTCACTCTGCTGTCTGGTTCAGCGATGACATCTAACGTCTCGGAATTCTGCTGCCGCACCCGCACGCTTCGCAAACCAAGGGTGTTACCAGACGTGCCGAGTGGCTTTCGCGGACAGCAGCAATTCCTTGTTAGACATCCCACCACATGAGTTCGTCACCGATGACCGTTCATGGCGCAACCGGCGCGACAGATTCATGGACGTGCACGATCCGCCATCCGGTGTTGCTCTTCTGCCAGATCTTGGTGACGAACTGTGGAACCGGCTCTCCGTTCGGACCCATCCGGACGCGGAACTCGGTAACCGAATAGCCAGACTCCGGACCAAGAGCGTAGATCGCCTCGGACGCCACCGGACGAGAAGCGCCGTCTGGGATGCGGCTCACAAGACCAGGGCAAGCAGCCTCCAAGTCCGCCCGTCGCGCCATGGTCCGACCCCCGACGACAAAGAGCGGCTCTCGGTCTCCGTAAAGAGCGGCTATGACCGTGCAGTCCTTGCCCTCAAACCTCGCGATCTCGGAGCGGAGTTGGGCCTCGATCTCAGCGGCTACCGCATCCGGATCATAGGGAGGCTCATCGGTCCCGGGGGCAGCGCAGGCCCCCAACAACGGAGCCAAGGATAGGATGCCGAGCGCACTCGCAAGTCGCATTGGGCCACCTGCTTCGATGGGATGTCTAACGTCTTGCGATTCTGCTGCGCGTGCACCGAACACACAAGCGCGAAGCGCTTCCCATTACGGTCTCACGCGACTGCAGCAATCGCTTGTTAGACCGAAACGATATACCGCCACTCCGCCGAACCCTTCGCTGTGTCGCCCTGGCATACCGCCGTGATCTGACACGCCGTGGGCGTCCAGGAGTGGCACGAGTGCTGCCTACCGCAAATCAGTCTCCGGGGCCAGGTGGGCATGGTCCGAGTTCGCGGCGAGGAACGCGTCCCGCAGAGATAACCTTTTGAACGTGAAGCGGTGTGTTTCCACGATATCTGGATCGATCCTGGTCGGGGCGACGAACCCGGTGAGGTGGACCCCTCCATCTGGGTGGATACACCTAGGAGTGACCTGGCTGGCGCGCTCGTAGTATCTAGTCACGATGAGCGCGACCGCACCCAGACCCAGCGCGAGGAAGAATAGGGTCATTATCGACACTGGAATGAATGCGTTTCGCGCTGCGATCCCGAAGAGATCTGCGACGGCACTACGGTAGCGGGTGATCAGAAGCGCGTAGAAGCCGCCGGACGCTAGCGCGACCATGATGCCGCCGGTAACACACCCGAGCTCAAAACTCTCGGAGCCCGCGATATGCCTCAGGCAAACGTCGCAGACTGGAATTCGCACATCGGTCGTTACCGTGATCTTGGTCTCAACAGGAGCGTGGAGATCGCTGGACTCGAAGGCACGCGAAACCTTCTTGTAGGCGTTCGTCTCAGCTCCGCAGCAAGTACATCCAGCGGGCCAACGGATGCTCCTTCCGGTGACGTTGACCGTGCGCAGCTCGTCGTTCATTGGGCTCAAGGTTAGTGGGGCGAGGACTTTGAGAGGCCGGACGAGTTCCCGGCCATTGCGGCAGGAGATTCGCGCTGACCAGCCATCCCCCTGGTCTAGAGAGGCGTGTCCGATACCGTCAAGCTTGAGCCCCGATGGATATCCGAAGGACCAACCGGCGTTTCGGTCTAACGTCCCGGAATTCTGCTGCCGCCCCCGCTCGGTCGCAAATCACAGGCGTTACCAGACGTGCCCTCGACGCCTTCGCGGACAGCAGCAATTCCATGTTAGGAAGCGAACGGCCAGGGGTCACTTGCCAACCATTGTCAGACCCAGCTACGCCTCTCAAGACCCAACCGTGAAGATCGGGTAGGGGCCGACCGAGAACGAGCCTTCTACCGCTAGTGGCTCCACACCCGGGATGAGAGAGCCCGGGTGGCACTGACCCTGAATCGCCCCCGCCGGCGTCCGGCAGAACAGCTCAGCTGTGAAACTGAAGGCTCCCTCTACTCTTTCGTGCGAGGAGCCTGCAACGATGACTTCGCCGGAGGTTACGGCGTAACGCTCTTTAGTACCGTCTTCCAGAACGCGTCGATAGACTCCCGTAAAGCTTCCAGCCCTCGGCGTCTGAGTAAGCAGATAGAATCCGGGTGCCGCTAGGGCGTCGAGGGACGACGATAGGATCACCGTCTCACCTTCCGACTCGCCTTGGCCCCTTGAGGCGATGGAAAAGCCCTGTGTCGTACCGAAGAAACCATCGCCTGTGAACGCGGCGGACGAGTCTGCCTGAACGACCGTCGCCCTCACCCACGAGGGATCGGCCTGTTCAAGCGGGTTCTCGCAGGCCCCGCCGACCACGACGATGGAGAGAAGCACTGCTGTGCGGAGGTTGCACTCCCTGGATTTCATTCTTGGACCCTTCGGACCATGGGCCCCAGCGCTTAGTCCTATGTTGTGGAGCCGGCATGGAATCACTGCTTGTGCGCCTCTATATCGTACGGCACGTGATTCCTTAAGTCAAATCGTGCCAACACGTTATAGCTTTGACCATCACTGATGTAGCCGCCGAGGACTGGCTACACCTCGCTTCCTAACGTCTCGGAATTCTGCTGCAGGACCAGCCTCCTGACAAATCAGAAGTGTTACCCAACGTACTCCCGCAGCCTACCCTGACAGCAGCAATTCCTTGTTAGAGAGCGACCCGGCCTGCTCTGGCCGCGGTCATTCCGCGTGGGGGAAGTGCTCTTCGATGTTCTCTGGAGCCACGACCGAGATCACATCGCTCGAGGAGGCCTTCACGCGATAGTACTTTGGTCCCGTGTCACCCGACTCGTTCAGGTCGTCGGTCCACGTCGCACGCAGCCGGATTGTTATCTCGTCAATGGTCGGGGCCGAATCTCCATAAGTGTCAGGCTCGCCAAAGGCGAAGTAATCCTTCGCCTGCACACAGCCCTTGAACCGCCCTTCGGG
>JABDKH010000197.1 GCA_013002345.1 Rhodothermales bacterium | reverse complement strand
TGCTCGAGCCTCAGACCGGTACCAGCATGGAGGTGGGGCTGTACCAACGAATCCAGCCTATCTCGTCGGACATCGCGGCCGAAATCTCATTGGCCCTCTACGAGATCAACATGAAAGACGAGGTCGATTTCGATCTCCAGCAACTGGCGTACGTCAATATCGGCGAAAGCCGGCACCGTGGGGTTGAATCGAGCCTGTCTCTCTACTATCGCGAGGTGCTGAATGCCAGATTCGGCTTCACACATCAGGCCACCACCCTGGAGTTTGGTGACAATGCGGGCAACTTTGTCAAAGCCATTCCACGAGACGTTATTGCGGGGGCTCTTTCTTTCCGGTTGCACCCTTTCTCCGCAGGGGTTACCGTTCAGTCATCGCAACGGATCTTCCTTGACGATGCAAACACGATCCGCCTGCCGGGATACACGACAACAGCCATCCACGTGGCGTATGACTTTGGTTCGTTTGGTCTCGCAATCGACGTTTTCAACCTGTTTGACAGGCGATTCAGCAGCACGGGCTTCCCTGACCCGGCCGGGTCGGATCAGATATTCCTGTATCCGTATGCAGATCGGCAGGCCCGACTGGTCATTGACGTGCGGCTTCCCTGACCGGCAGTGCCCGCAACAAGCGCGCAGACAGTTCTAACTCAAACCGACGCTGCAATGAGAACGACACGGCGCTCGGGACTCGCAATACTGACGATCGTGATGTTCACGGTCTCGTGTGCCACGACCAGCTGGCGAAGCATGCAGCCGGAAGCGGATCCGGAACTGCTGCATTCGGCCGTCAAGCAGCTGACAGATGTCATGGTCCACGACATCTTCAGCCCACCCCAGGCAAGTCGTGGCTATGCTTATCCGTCGATCGCCGCCTACGAGGTACTGGCTGCCGACAACAGCGAATATCTTTCACTCGCCGGTCAGCTCCGTGGTCTCGAGCCGATTCCCACGCCTGGCGACGGCGAGCTGCTTCGGGAGTTATCAGCCGTTCACGCCTTTCTGAATGTTGCCACGGCCATCGTGTTCTCGGAAGACAAGATCATCTCCTTCCACAGCCAAATGCTCGACAGCTTTCGAAAGGCCGGCGTATCCGATGATGTCTTCGACAGGTCCGTGGAATACGGCAACCGGGTCAGCGCTCATATTCTTTCATGGGCAGACGCCGACAACTACAGGGTGACTCGAACGTTCGCGAAGTACTCGGTCGTGGAAGCCCCGGGACGCTGGATCCCGACACCGCCCGCGTACCTGGATGGGATCGAGCCGCACTGGAACCGGATTCGGCCGTTTGTCCTGACATCCGCCGACCAGTTCAAACCCGCACCGCCGACGCCGTTCTCGATGGAGCCCGGAAGTCAGTTCTACAAAGAAGCAAACGAAGTCTATCGCGCCGGCACCGACCTGTCGGATGAGGAAGCAGAGATCGCTGCGTTCTGGGATTGCAACCCGTTCGTCATGCGTACGCGCGGCCACGTGATGTTTTCGGTAAAGAAGATCACACCGGGCGGACACTGGATGGGGATCTCGGCAATCGCGGCACGCCTGGCCAATGCCGACCTGATGACGGCAGCGGAGACGTACGCTGTAGTCTCAATCGCTCTTTCGGATGCTTTCATTTCGAGTTGGGACGAGAAATACAGGAGCACTCTGATCCGCCCCGAGACCGTTATCAATCGGCACATCGACCCGGCCTGGATGCCACTGCTTCAGACGCCTCCGTTCCCCGAATACACGAGCGGCCATAGCGTGATCTCCACAGCAGCCTCGATTGTGCTCACCGGGCTCTATGGTGACGATTTCGCTTT
This sequence comes from Rhodothermales bacterium, assembly GCA_013002345.1. Taxonomy (NCBI): domain Bacteria; kingdom Pseudomonadati; phylum Rhodothermota; class Rhodothermia; order Rhodothermales; species Rhodothermales bacterium. The sequence goes on along the minus strand of JABDKH010000197.1, from coordinate 1,357 downwards.
TGATGACACGACGGAGGTCGAATACGGACTGCCGATCCGAACCTTCACCTCGTTCAAAGAGGCAGCGGCCGAGGCTGCGATAAGCCGACTCTACGGAGGTATTCACTACATGCCCGCGATCACGGAGGGTATCAAGCAGGGGCGGGACGTTGGCAACTACGTGCTCGACCACGTCACGCTCCGGCGCAAACCGCTCGCCACTTCAATACGTGCGGAGTAGACGTGGCGCTGGACCTACTGCCGAAACAACACGGCGGCACACGCACCGCGGCTACCCTCCCAGCGGCGTCGCACACTTCGGCCACACGCACACCCGCCGTCACACAACCACCACAGCATGCACACGCGTTGCTCGCCATACGCAAAGAGCGACCCTGAAGTGCTGCAACTAGCGCCTAGTCGACTAACGCTAGTTCGTAATCGAGAGATCGCGTAACCTCCTGCCCCGAATTCTCGTCGCGCAGGCGAACCAGAATTCGCATGCGCCCCGGCTCAGTCCAGTCCGACAGGTCAAGGACGATCGTCTCCGATTCGGTCGCTGATGCACCCGAATAGTCCGTCGACGACGTAATAGTCTGACTTCCCGCGACCTGCCGGGCGCGCGTCTTGAAAGCCGGGTCCGACTCTCTCTGCAATTCATACGAGATCGTATAGCGTGTCCGGTCATCCCCGCCGAACCTGAGATGATAGATCTCAAACTCAAGGCCGAGACGAACCTGAGGCGTCAGCACGCTTCCGGGATATACCGGACCCTGCTCGCCCGTCTCGTCATTCACGAGGATGGGCTTCAAATCACTCATCTCCAGCAGTCGCCGGTCGTCGGCAAGAGTCGACAGGCTGTCGAGCCTTCTGAGGGCCATCCCGACCTGAGAATGCAGTAGTTCGCCTTCTTCATGCGACAGCGTTCGTACGTCCCACTCCAAAGCGAGTCGCCTACCGACCTGCAGACGCTCGATGGTAAAGACCTGAGGGAACAGCATACCGTCGCTATCGGACGTGACGCCGTCGATGCGCTTGCGCATGACCCTGTGTACCGTTCGCCGGTTTCGATCGTCGTACTCAGCCACGGTGAACTCAATCAGAAAATCGAATGGCTGTTTTCCATCAAGATTGTTCAATCTGGCATTCGCACTGGCGAACTTGGCGACCGGTGCCGTCCAGTAGATCTCGAGTCGCGTCGAACCATCAGAATTCAGAAAGCGGGCTTCCCGAACGGCAAACGCAATGTCCTCGATCGGACCGAAGTCGTCGAAGAAGGCTGCCGGTATTTCCCGGTCGCGTGTGCGTATGGCCAGCCGCTCCGTCATCTGACTGTGGACCAGGTTGTACCGAGTGTACACAAGAGGAATTCGATCGC
>JABDKH010000196.1 GCA_013002345.1 Rhodothermales bacterium | reverse complement strand
GAGAATGGCAGATCCATCTATGAGGACTGGAAAAAGGACTTGAGCAGCGGGTATGCAGAGGCTACGTCGAAGGTCCGCACCGATCCGGTCGCCGGTCGACTGCTACACGGGGAGGGGTTCCTCAATCGACACCCGCTGTTTTCGCCGGATGGTGATCGATACGGATACGTTTCAAATCGAGGGCGTGACTTCAGCCAGACCGGACTGTACGTCGTCGACAGTAGCGGGAACGAGGAATTCGTTCTGGAAGGGGAGGGTCTCCTCGAAGATCCCTTCACCTATACCTGTGCGCTGGGACATCGCGTTGCGTCACGTGCATTCGGATCGTTCTCATGGTCGCCGGATGGAGGCAGTATCGTCTATTCGCGCCGCCGCGACAATGCAAAGGGCTACTACTTTGCTGACCTCTACGAGTACGAGTTGGAGAGTCGAACCGAGAAACGGCTTACGACTGAGCGTCGGGCGCGCTTTCCCGCATATGCTCCGGATGGGAAGAGCATCGTCTTTGTTATCGAGGCGGACGGAACCGCGAACCTCTTTGAGTTGATCATGGCATCCTCTGAGATTCGCCAGATCACGTCATACGTTGATGGAGAGGAGATGGGTGTGCCGACCTGGCATCCTGATGGTCGGCGGGTGTTTTTCGCCATGTCCGATGCATCTGGTCAATTCATAGGCGAGCTGGACGTTTCCACAGGCTCAGTGACGCGCGTTGTTGCCGACGGCTCGGACGTGCGCGACCCGGTGGTCGATCGTTACGGCCGCTTCCTGTATTTCTCTTCTGACGCGTCAGGCATCTTCAATATTTACCGAAAGCCGCTTGTCGGAGGTGCGATTAATCAGCTAACGAATGTCCTTGGTGGCGCGTTCGAGCCAAGCGTCGGGGCTGACGGCGCGATCCTCTTTTCCCGCTATGAGTGGGATGGATACAAGATAGCCCGACTCGACAGCGTCGCGGCGATTGAGGACCGCAGTGCACTCTCGTACCAGCCTCCGGTATCCTTGACGAAATGGACGGGTAGGCAAGCAGTGCGCGTGTCGAGCACCGTCAGTATGCCCCGTGTTGATGACGTGCCCACGACGGACGAGAGCGTGAGTCGCGTGATATCAAGCCAGCCGGTTGTGACGACGACGGCCGTTGACGACTCGGCCTCAGCCTACCGAAGCGATTTTACGTCGTTCAGTTTCTTTCCGGTGCTGAGACTGGACCAGTACGTGTCCAGAAAGCGACGCGTGACGGATGTCCGCCTCGGTGATCGGACTCGAGGCGAGACCCTGCTCCGAAATACGAAGCTCGGGTTTTATCTGGCGTCGCGCGAAGTGCTCGATGGCCTGTCCATGTTCGGTGGGCTTCTAATTGGTCCTGCGTCCGGGGATGCCGATGACCTGGGGAGTTTCTTCGCGCCTGCCAATCTGCTGAAATTGGAGAGAGACATCTTCATTCAGTTCGACTACAACAAGGGCGTTCTCTTCCGCAAGAAGAGATGGTCGCCCCAACTGTCGCTGCAGTTATTCAACGTGCGTCGAAACGTGGAGGATGGACTCGCCTTCGAGGAGCTCGCCTGTACGGCGTGTTTTCCACCTGACACCACACTCGCCGACCTGTCGTACAATCTGTGGGAGCTCGATGTCGCGGCACGCAGCAAGGTGAGTCGGAGCATTCTGCTTGAAGCCGGTTATCGATTCAGTCCGTACCGGGTTACCACGGAGCGCTTCTTCTCGACCGAGTTTCAGCAGACTATCCCGGCAACATCGTCCAGATACTACATCGGTCGTGCGTTTCGACTCAAGGCCTATGTGGAGGCTATGGCGCCGCATCGTCACAGCGATGTGGTACCCGTCGGGCTCAAGGCAGAGTTGACGTACGAGTATGAACCGGGTCGGTTGTTGGACCGGTTTGCGGTAGAGGATGGACAGCTTGTGCCTGAGTACGAGCGATTCCACAACCACCGTCTCACGGCCGATTTGCGCTACGGGATGAAGTTCCATCTCGGTGAATCGGCCCCGCATGGAGCGGGCCTGCGGGTGCGTGGCAGCACGCTGCTCGGGAGTCCCGTCGACGACTTCTTTGATGACTATGTGGGCGGGCTGATAGGGGCCCGCGGCTATCCGTTCTACGCCCTGGGAGGCAACGAGACCCTCTGGCTTCAGCTGTCGTACCACCTGCCCGTAATTCCACGGATTCGCCGACAACTTCTCTTTCTCTATGTTGACAAGGTCTACGCACGCATCTATGCGGACGCGGCATACGCGTGGAGCGGATCCTTTCCGTCGCTGTCGGATTCACGACGTGATGTTGGCGCCGAGGTACGGTTTGGCCTGGGATCCTTCTATCTGCTGCCAACGTCCCTATTTATTAGCGCGACGTATGGACTCGATGAGTTCGCCTTTGAACTTGACCCCGATTTCGTGACTCCGAATGGGTCCCGGTCTGTATTCTATGGCCGCGAACTTCAATGGCACTTTGGCATCCTCTTCGGATTTGACCTGTAGAATCGGCAGACCCTGAAGAATCCATCTTAGTACTGTAGCAAGCATGGCCGAAATAAGCACACCAATAGCGTATTCGATGGCGGTGGGGATGATCGTCGTTGCAGGCGGACTGTTGTACGCTCTGATTGCTCGAAACGAGCCTAAACGTCCGAACGGTGCAGTGCAGTGGGTGGGCAGCGTGATCGCCGTCCTTGCGATCGCTTCCGGTCTGTGGCTGATCCTCGTAACGGCCAAGGTCGATGCCAACGTAACGACGCCGTCCAAAGGAGCCATCGCGACACCGGATCAAATCGAGGATATGGATCTGCTGTCGCCGGCGGAAGACTTCGAATTCAAACTGGTCGCCTCCGAAGAGACCATGGCCCTGTCGGAACTTAAAGGTAAAGTGATAATCCTGAATCTGTGGGCAACATGGTGTCCGCCCTGTCTGCATGAGATTCCAGATTTGAACCGGATTCACAAGGACTATGCGGATTCAGGGGTCGTGGTTATTTCTCTGTCGGACGAGGTCCCGGATGAGCTGCGTGCGTTCGCCCGCAGTCGCCCGCTTGAGACCATGAGCGCTTTCGTTGACGGTGGAGCAAAGCTGCCGCAGGCAGTTCGTGCCGGTTTCGAGATTCGGCCTACGAGCTACGTGATCGATCGCGAAGGGATGTTTCGCAAGTATATTCTTGGCGCCAGGAGCTACTCCTACTTCCGACGCGCGATCCGACCGCACCTTTAATCACGGACTCCCATATTGTGACTCCTCTATGTTGCGAACTTCGCACGGCTCCTGTTGCCTGACGCTTCTGCTCTGCCTCGGACTGGCGGGCCAGTTAAACGCGGATGCGCTCGGGCAGGACATCGGTGTGGAGACGCAGCCTCCACAGTGGACGTCGGACGCCGTTCGAATGACTTTTCTGCACGGATCTGCGTCGGTGTCGGAATCAGGGACAGCGACGGGTCGGCGGAGCGTTCCGCTGGCGCTGGGGCTCTCAGCAGTCGTACCCGGGCTCGGTCAGGGATATAATCGTCAGTGGCTCAAGGCCGGTCTGTCGATTGCCGTCGAGGCGGCTCTTGTTCTGGGCTACGTCAAATGGAAAAATGATGGCCTGGACGGAGAACGCGCTTTCCAGGCGCAAGCCCATGCCGAGTGGAGTCCGACGCGGTACGCAGAGTGGCTCAATGACTATGTGGGCTTTTTGGAAATTAACCACGGCGGTGTATTCACAGTCCAGGATATTTTGATACCGAGTCCTGACCAACTGGACTTCACTGAGCCTGCCGGGTGGACGGAATCCGAATTGATCACGGTACGCCGATTGTTCAACGAGATACGAGCCACCGAGTCCCAGATGTTTCATCCCGAGACGGGTGCGACGTTCTCCCATGTCCTGCCGTATTTCGGAGAGCAGCAGTATTACGAACTCATCGGCAAGTACTTCCAGTTTGCCCCGGGATGGGAGGACTATCCAGACTGGGTTGTGGAGGACGAGTACACCGATGCCATCGATCCCGAACGCTCAGATGGCGAAGGTGGTAAGGTCAGCGTATCTCCAAAGTTTTACTCGTACGCGAGGGATCACGCCCGGTCGCAGGACCTGCTGCGCCGGGCTTCACGCGTGACCTCGCTGATTATCGTGAACCATGTGATTTCGGCCATCGACGCCGCAGTGTTCTCGCGGTTGCATAATGACCGATTATCGGCACGGATGGAAATGGTTAACGTTGAATCGGGCAGGCATGAGCCACGAGCCGTTCTTACCCTTCAATTCTAGTTGGCGCATGGGGAGTGGCGAGCCGACGTCCGCGGCAGGAGCGTACCATGACGCTCGATGACCTGCTGATTACGACCGGTGCCGTCTCATTTGTGGGGCTCGTGCTTGCGCTGGCTGAGGTCAGCAGCCGCGCTGGTCTAATTGGTCCCGAGTCAAGCAGGATGACGGTTCACGCCGTGGTTGGAGTTGCAGCTGCGAGCCTGCCATTCATGTTCAAGGATTTGACACCGTTCTACCCGGCGGCCGTTCTGGCGATGGTGGTTACGTCGCTCGACGCCCATCGCGGGAGGCTCCGTTCCCTCCACGGGGTATCTCGACAGACGAAGGGAACGCCAACGTTTGCCGCGGCATTCATTCTGGCCGGTGTCTTATGCTGGACCACAAGGCCTGATCTTACCTATGCATTCACGGCGTCCCTCGCCGTTCTTGCCATTTCGGATCCGCTGGCTGCGCTGGTGGGCCAGGCAGGGAATGGCTGGACAAATATGGCCGCACCTAAGACAACGCGTGGCAGTATCGCCTTCTTTGTCTCGGCTGTCGTAGTCGTCGCAGTGGTACTGGTTGTCACGCAGGCTGCTATCGAGCTGTCACTGTCGTACATGGTGCTCGTGATATTACTGACCGCACTGTGCGCGACGGCCGCAGAGTACGTCTCGGAGGGTGGATGGGATAATCCCGCGATCGTTCTGGCTGTTTGCGCGACACTGACCCTCACAGTTTCAGCGGTCGTAGACCCGGTCATTGTGCTGGTCGGTATCGTTTTGCCGGCCGCGTTCGCCTACGGAACGTATCGGATGAAACTCCTCGACGCTCGAGGATCTCTCGTGGCCGGGTTGTTGGGTACGACGATTATCCTGTCTCACGACTGGCGTTGGCTGCTCCCTGGACTTGTCTTCTTTGTCACATCCAGCGCTCTCTCGCGCGTCGGCCGTGATCGCAAGCGCGACGCCGAGCGACGTCAACAGAAAGGTCACGTTCGAGATGTTTCGCAGGTGCTGGCGAACGGCGGTATTGCGTGGGTCCTGCTGCTGGGATCAGCCTTCGCTGGACTGGACTTTTTGTTCTGGGGATACGCTGGCGCCTTCGCGGCCGCTACGGCGGACACGTGGGGGACGGAGATCGGCACATTGTCGCGGTCCGAACCTGTCAATATCCGGACACTTCGTCGGGCTCCGGCCGGTACGTCCGGAGCTGTGACTACCCTGGGTACGGTGGGAGCGGTCGGAGGAGCTGCCGTGATCGCCGTACTGGCCGCTCCGTTTGTAGGTGGTAGCGGCCTGGCTGGCCTCGTGCCGACTGCGATCTTCGTCGCAGCCGGGGTTGTAGGCTCGACGGTTGACACGGTGCTTGGCGCAACGCTCCAGGCCCTTTATCTGGACGATGCGGGTGGGCTCACCGAGCGGCCCGAGGGCAATCAACTTGTACGCGGCTTCAGTTGGTTGACGAACGATAGAGTCAATCTTGCGGCCACCGGGAGCGGCGCATTCGTGGCGATTCTTGGATATGGTGTGTTCGTTTGATGTGCAACTCTCCGATGCCTGGACAGAAATTTCGTATCATCGGACGAACCCGACTTGACCCGTAACCCTATGCGTTGGTACAGGAAGCTACACTGGCAGATCATCACCGGGCTCGTGCTCGGGCTGGCATTTGGTGTTCTCTCAGCGATTCAGGGCTGGGGGCAGTTCACTTCCGACTGGATCGCGCCCTTCGGCACGATCTTCATCAACCTGCTGAAACTGATTGCGGTCCCGCTGATCCTGGCATCGCTGATCACAGGGGTCGCGTCCCTGTCGGATATCCGAAAGCTCTCTCGGATTGGCGGGAGGACGATAGCGATTTACGTCTCGACGACAATCGTAGCGCTGGTAATCGGACTGACGATCGTGAACGTGATGCAGCCCGGCAAATCAGTTCCGCCGGAGATGCGACAGAAGCTGGAGGAGACGTACAGCGGAGACGTCGAGCAGAGAGCGGCTGCGGCAGCCGAGGCAAAGGGTCGCGGTCCGCTGCAGCCCATAGTCGATATGGTGCCGGAGAATCTTTTCAATTCCGCGTCCAGCAATCGCAACATGCTCCAGATCGTGTTTTTCGCAATCTTTGCGGGAATCGGACTGCTGATGGTGCCCTCGGAGAAAGCGGAGTACCTGATCAGGTTCTTTGACGGTCTCAATGCGCTGGTCATCAAGATGGTTGAGTTGATTATGGTGACGGCGCCGGTCGGCGTCTTTGCGTTGCTCGCCGACACGATCAATTCCGTTGCCGGGGACGACCCGGCCCAGATAACCGAACTGCTGGCGGCGCTTGGGTACTACTGCATCGCCGTAACGCTGGGGCTGCTCATTCACGGGCTCGTCACGTACCCGTTCCTGCTGAAGATGTTGACTCCGATGCCATTAGGCCGGTTCTTCGCAGCAATTGTGCCTGCACAACTCGTCGCGTTCTCAACGTCATCAAGTGGGGCAACCCTTCCGGTGACGATGGAAGTCACGGAGAAGAATCTCGGCGTGTCGGAGGAAATTTCCTCCTTTGTCCTGCCGCTCGGTGCGACGATCAACATGGATGGAACGGCCCTTTATCAAGCTATCGCAGCCGTGTTCATCGCTCAGACCCTGGGGATGGGTCTCGACCTGGCAGCTCAGTTGACCATCGTGTTAACGGCCCTCCTGGCGTCCATTGGAACGGCGGCCGTGCCAAGCGCAGGGATCGTAATGCTGGTGATCATCCTGGAAGCGGTGGGCGTTCCGGGCCAGGGCATTGCGCTTATTCTCGGCGTGGACAGAATTCTGGACATGATGCGGACGGTGGTCAATGTGACCGGTGACGCGACCGTTGCTACTGTTGTGGCCTCCTACGAAGGTCAACTGGATCTCGGAGTTCTTGAAGCCCGGGCGGCATCGTAGTGACGGTCGGATCTTCAGGTGGGGTTTGCAAGTTTGTCTTGCCCACCGAACGTACAGCTGCCTAATGACTATCCGTGCAGGTTGTGCGGCATTCCTCCCGATTACTGCCGCCCTGTTCCTGATCTCCAGCATCGCCACCGGCGAAACGCCGGACGGGATCAGTTCGCCCGACGCCGGCCCGATGTTGCTGCGCTCGCCCCTTGCGATCGGAATGATGGAGGAGGGCAGGGAGCTTCTGCTACGATTCCGAATCGACGAATCGGAGGATGTCTTCTATCACTTGTCGCGACAGCCCGACGGGAAGGCGGCTGCCTACTACTTCCTGGCGTACTCATCGCTCCTGAAGTTGCTCGTCTCCGACGACGTGCTGTATCACGACGAGTTTGTTGCACGTACCGATTCTCTCGATCGTGCTTTGCTCGACGTTTCGGACTCTCCGTGGAGCGCTTTCTTTTCTGCCGAATCAGAGCTTCAGCAGTCGATCTTTCGAGCGAAGCGAGGTAAGTACATCCGTGCCGCTCTTGCAGGTCGTAAGGCGTTCCGCAGGTACGATCGATTGGTTCGGGACTACCCCGACTTTCACGAAGCTTACAAGGGACTCGGACTGATTCACGTTGCGGTCGGCTCGTTGCCCGGAGTTTATCGCACAGTTCTTGGCATTCTAGGGGTGCACGGGACGGTAGAGGACGGGTTGCGCGACTTGAGAGTGGCTGCCGACAGCAGTACGTATGGCAGGGAGGAAGCGGCGATTCTTCTCAGCATTCTCGGCATAGTCATCGATACGGGGACGGACGCGGGGGCATTGCTGACCCCGATGTATGCGCGGTACGGCGACAGTCCACTGTTCGGTCATCTCTATGGATTCTACCTGTATTCGGAGAGGCAGTCGGAGGCTGCGCTTCCCGTTCTGCAGCAGGCGAGCCGAAACTCCGACCGCGAGGAGTATTTCGATCTGGACTATGTCGAGTTCTATCTGGCGGACACGTTCTTCAGATTGGACCGCTATGACGAAGCGATCGTCCATTTTCAACGGTATCTGGATCGCCATCGTGGTTCCGCCCTGAAGGCTCTGGCCTCGCTCGGTATGGGATTGTCTCTGGAAATGATTGGACAACGGATGGCGGCGTTGAGCTTTTACGAGGACGTCGTAGTAGCGAGAGACTTTGACAGCGACCGTGCGGCGCGTCGATGGGCGGATCGCCTGCTGCAGGAGCCGCTGACGGAGCTGGACCGGCAGCTTCTGGCTGGCCGCAATGCCTTCGACAGCGGGCGCTACGATCTCTCTGCGCGCATTCTGGAAGGCGTTGTGGCTGTTGACACGCTTGACGCGGAGCGCCGTGCGCAGGCGCTATACCGGCTCGGTCGCAGCCGGCACGTTACGGGGAGCGAGGAAGAAGCGCTGAAGCTATACCTCGGCGTCATGCAACTCCAGCTGGCCAGCGAGTCGAGGTGGGCGCCCTGGTCGTCCTACTACGCCGGTCGTATTCACGAATCGGCTGGCAGGAATGCTCAGGCGCTCGAATTCTATGAAAGGGCGCTGGCGTACGGGACCGAGTACGATTACCGGCAGTCTCTGGAAAAGAACGTGAAAGTGGCTCGCGAGCGACTGACGGCGGGTGAATCGCGATAAATGACGCGGGTAGTCGGGTGGTACCGTCGGGAGTCGCTGGTCTGGCGATGTCTCATTTCGAGTCCTGATTCTGAACAGATTTTCTTTATCCGTCCTGTATTGGGCGTCAAGTACCCGTTGTTCAACACGAGGGAGGCGATTCTGCTTCAAATTCCGCCATGCGAAGACCTTGGCACCATGTTGGGAATGGGTGCTTCCGAAGGATAAGTGCTGATTGGCCGCTCCAAGTGGTCGCGCGTGAAAGCAAAGCCCTGAATCGCCTAACAGCGATTCAGGGCGGATGCGCGCTTGGGAGGATTCGAACCCCCGACCTTTGGAACCGGAATCCAACGCTCTATCCAACTGAGCTACAAGCGCAGGCTGATTTGAATAATAGTTACAACGGGCACATGTCGCCAACTGCGGATGGCCACCTTCGGTGGCTCTTCACGACGCGTGGAGCTGCAGCCCGACAGATCGAGGAGCAGGAGCATGGACGGATATACGATGTGGACGCGTGTACGCGCGACACTTGAGAATGAGCAGTACCTGACAGATGCATCCAAAATGAACGACGCCGAACTGATCGCCCACTTCAAGAGAGACCCGGAGGAGGCCTACGGGGAACTCCTCAGGCGCTACTCGGCGGTAATTCTACGAATGATCCGGCGCTTCATGCACGACCAGGACGAGGTCATGGAGGTGTACACCGCTGTCTGTGAGCGACTTAGGGCGAAGGACTTCCACGCACTCAGACGATTTCAGATCTCCAACGAACTCACGCCGTGGCTCAGTGTCGTTGTTGCGAATTCATGTCGCGACCGGTTCCGAAAGCTGAAAGCGGTGTCTGTGCCAAAGTCCGTCATCGGTAAGCTCAACGAAGTCGAGCAACTTGTCTTCAAGTACTACTATCAGAGACGTCTTGGCCAGCAGGAGATTGCAGAAACGATCAAGGGAAAGCACGATCTGCCCTGCACGGTTTACGAGGTTGTTGATGCAATCGGGAAGATCAATGAGCTGCTGTCGATCAACAAGCGATGGCATCTGTTGATGGCGCTGAACCAGAACGCGGCCGCACCCTCCGTCGAGGATCTTCGTGAGGTCGGTATTGAGGCGGTATCTACCGACAACGTCGGTGCAAGCGACGAGGAGGAGATCAGGCTTGAGACGCTTGACAAACTGAACGATGCTCTCGAAGTGCTTGACCCTGAGGACCAGTTGCTGGTACTACTTCGGTTTGAGCACGGAATGAAGGCGTCCGAGATTGCCGACGCAATGGCGATAGAGGACCACAAGTACGTTTACACACGTCTTCGGACCGTGACGAATCGTCTGCGACGCACACTGGATGAGGCCTGACGAGAACAATCCCGCGTCCGTAGGGGTTGACGATCTCGTTCCCACTCATCTCGCGACGTTCGATGCTCGAAGAGATTCCAGACCTTCGCACTGGCCACGCTGCGCCATACGTCACCGATGAGTGGCGATCCCATCCCATTCCGCTTGACGGGCGGCTTGAGCGGGCCGGCTTCCCCCCATGGCTGACGGCGGGACTGGTTCTTTTCATGGCTCTCATTCTGTTTCAGGTCGTCGTGGCGCCAATTGCAACGTTCGCGTTGCTGTTGATGTCAGACGTTGGCCTGGATGAGATGCTCGACGCGATCACCACGCTCGTCACGGATCGCACGAGTCTTCTGCTTGTCGCGAACACGATCGGTCAGGTTCTGGCGCTGGCCGTTCCGACCCTCATCATTGCGCGACTGCATTCGAGTCGCTCGGCCGATTTCCTTCGACTCAGAGAGGCGGATTATCGCCTGGTGGGTCTCGCCGTTCTTGGCCTCGCAGGGCTCTTCCCGCTTGTCCAATGGCTGGGTGAGCTTAACGCAGCAATCCCGGTTCCCGACATTATTCGGGAGTTCGAACGCCTCATGATCGAACCGATCGAACGTATGTTGAGCAAGCCCGGTGCGCTCGGTTTCAACATTGCGATGATTGCTCTCACGCCCGCAATCTGTGAGGAGATTCTGTTCCGCGGGTACGTGCAGCGTCAGGTCGAGCGAACTGCCGGAGTCCTGTGGGGCATTGCGATAACCGGAATCGTGTTCGGCGCCTACCATCTTCAGATTACGAAGATCATTCCGCTCTCCGTGCTCGGTATCTATCTCGGTTATATCACGTGGCGGAGCGGGAGCATTATACCAGCAGTAATCGTTCACTTTGCAAACAATGCTGCCGCGATCCTCATTGGGACATATGCAGCGAGAAGCCCTGATATGACACTGGAGGATCTGGACAGCGTACAGATTCCATGGTACTTTCTTGTTGCGGGCTTCCTGTTTCTTGCGGGCTCCGTGCACCTGATGAATGTAATTGCAGCCGACCGTCTGCCGCCGGACGGATCGGGCAACGATTTCCCACTAGGTCGCGACCGAGGTGATCCTAATGACCGAGAAGAGTCTTGAAGGTTGGGTGGCCGTCTTCAGTTCGGGAACGGACTACGAGGCGGATCTTGTACGAGATCGTCTGGACGATTCCGGACTCGACGCCATGATACTGACGCGGCGCGACCATGCGTTCAATCTGAATGTTGGGGAACTGGCAAATGTAGTCGTGCTCGTGCCAGAGCGGCAGGCCGAGGAGGCACGTGGCATCCTGGCATCGACTCCGATCAGCGATGCGGCTCTGGAGCGTGCGGCTCTTGCAGCAGACCCCGACGCGCCGTCCGCGCACGACGAAGAAGAGCAGTCCAGGCTTGACACGGGGATTGATCGCATCAATCTCAGCAGCCCTGACGAGGATTAGGGCCTGGTGCTGGTCTCATCCCGCGCAGGGTGTCAGTCTTGAGTTTACCCAACAGCATCACTCGCGTTGCGACGGCCGTCGTTGCGATTCCTCTGGTGGTCTATGCCACCTACGCAGGAGGGTGGCTGTTCCTCGGTCTGGTACTGGCTGGCGGTTTGCTTGCTCAGTATGAACTGTACGGTCTACTGGGCCGACTCGGCGTTCGGACACTTCCCGTGGCGGGTCTGGCAATTGGTGCTGTGGTTGGGTTGCGCACCGAATTTCCGCAGGCCGTCCCCTTGGCGGTCGGGATGTCTATCGTTCTCGCCGTCGGCATTCTCCTGTCCAGTAGATTTGAGAATCCGTGGCAGTCGTTTTCCTCGACCGTGACGGCGGTATTCTATCCGACCGTGCTGCTGACGTACCTCGTTGACCTCAGAGTCGAGGCGCTTGCTGCACTTGGAGAGGAGAGCGCCTTCTGGCTGACGCTGTCGGTATTCGTGCTGGTATGGGCATCCGATACTGTTGCCTACTATGTGGGACGAACGCTCGGGCGTACCCCGCTTGCACCTGAGATCTCACCAAAAAAGACGTGGGAAGGTGCTGTCGGTGGCGCCATCGGGGCCGTGATGGTCGCGTTGGGATTGTGGAAACTCAGCCTCGTCTCGGTCGGATGGATCGATTGCGTCGCTCTTGGACTCATATGCGGAACGGTCGGGCAGCTTGGCGACCTTGCCGAGAGTCGTATTAAGCGAGCTGCCGGCGTAAAGGATTCCGGAACGATCCTGCCGGGCCACGGGGGGCTGTTGGATCGCCTTGACGCTATGATTATCGCGGTTCCGATGGCATACCTCTATCTGGCGTACGTTGCCCGCGTCTTCTAGCAAGTCGTACTCGAAGGAACGATATCGAGGCACGCCGGGTATATTTCTGTCAGGTTATGCCCGCAGTTTCGCAGCAAGCAATGGGGATTTTCGTTCCAGGCAAAAGAACACAGAATCGTCGGTTCTCCTACGAGCCACGATACTACGATCCGTTCAAGGACGAGAGCGTAAAGCGGCGTATGAGGGTCAGGAGTCGGGCACGCAGGAGTCGGAGTCCGGCTGTGGCCGTATATCTGGCTTTGTTGCTGATTCTAGCCCTGTACCTCTATACAAAGATGTAACTCGTGAAGTGGAGTCGTCCTAAGCAGTAGACAGGGATGAAACGTGGCTGAAGTCCGAGTGGATCGTGACGGCATCATTGAGGTGATGTCGGATATACTGGCGAACAAGATCGCTGCGGGCGAAGTGGTTCAACGTCCCGCTTCCGTCGTCAAGGAGCTCGTTGAGAACGCGATCGATGCCGGTGCGACCAGCGTCCAGGTGATCACGAAATCGGCCGGCCGCGATCTGATTCAGGTCGTCGACAACGGGTCCGGGATGAGTGCCGCTGATGCAACGGCGTGTTTTCATCGCCACGCTACGAGCAAGATCAGGGCTATCGAAGACCTCGAGCGGATCAGAACGCTGGGATTTCGGGGCGAAGCCCTCGCTTCCATCGCGGCCGTAAGTCGAGTCGAGTTGCGGACGAGGAGGCAGGAGGATGCCGTTGGTAGTCTCGTGCGAATTGAGGGCGGCGTTACCAGGACCCTCGAGCCCTGCGCGGCTCCGGCAGGAAGTAACGTGGCGGTCCGAAACCTCTTCTTCAACGTCCCGGCGCGCAGGAACTTCTTGAAGTCAGCCGCCACGGAATTGAAGCACATCGTAGAGACTGTTCAGTTTCTCGCACTCTCGAATCCGTCCATTGCGTTTGAGCTTCATCACGATCATAGCGAAATACTCGCGGTGTCGGTGGGCAGGGACGCTGACAGTGTCCGCCAGCGGATTTCTGCTGTGTTCGGTGACGCTGTCGGACGGGATCTGGTGAGCGTTTCAGAGTCGACGAGTTATTTGACGATGCACGGCTTTGTCGGGCGCCCCGAGCGTCATAGAAAGAGCCCAAGCGAGCAGTTCCTGTTCGTCAACGGGCGCATCGTTCGCAGCCGATATCTCGCTCATGCCGTCAAGGTAGCCTACGAGAATATGCTGCCGGAAGCCGCATATCCGTTCTTTGTGCTTTTCATTGATCTGGACCCACAGCACGTGGATGTCAATGTTCACCCGACCAAGGCGGAGGTCAAATTCGATGACGAGCGTGGCGTGTACGGCTTTGTCAAGGCAGTGGTGAAGAAAGCACTTGGCATGGCAGATCTGATTCCGCAGGTCTCCGATGAGACCGGTTTCCCGGGTTTCATGCCATCGGTGTTCACGTCCCTGGATGAGGGCGATAATCGAATGTCGGGACAGGAGCGAGACAGGTCCTGGCCCGCGTTTGATGGTGCAGCGGCGGCGGAGGGATCCGCTCCGGAATCATCCTGGGCAGATGCGTTTTATGGTCCGGACGAGCTCACTGCATCCGGCGGAGAAGCGCGACTGGAACGTAGACTGAGTGACGGTGAGGTACGGTTCTGGCAGATCGCCGACTACTACGTGGTCACACCGCTGCGCTCAGGATTGCTTGTGATTGATCCGTCCGGTGCTCACCAACGTATCATCTATGAACACGCACTGGCCAGCCTCGATTCGGGTCGCGGACTGACTCAGCAGCTCCTGTTTCCGCAGACCATTGAGTTTCCGGCCGGAGACTTCGATTTGCTCTGCGAAATAATGCCACTGCTTCGTTCGGTCGGCTTCGAGATTGAGGAGTTTGGTGGACGATCGGTAATTGTCAGGGGTATCCCGACGGATGTAAAACAGGCAGCTGCCGAGCACCTGCTGCATGAGTTGCTGGAGGAGTTCCGCAGCGGCATGCGCAACGGGCCCGTGTCTCGCGAAGAGAACCTGGCACGAAGCGTTGCGAAGAGAGGCGCAGTGCGCCCGGGTACCCGTATGGCTCTCGCCGAAATGAGTGCGTTGGTCGACCAACTATTTCTCTGCTCATCACCCTACACATGCCCTGCAGGGCGACCCACCATGATTCGCGTATCTATTGAAGAGCTCGCACGACGCTTCGGCCGTTAGGAACGAGATCTTCGGACCTCATCATGCTCTACGACCATTTCACCAGGTTTCTTGCTGAGCAGCGGCTTGACCTGACAGGAAGGATCGTGGTCGGTTTGAGCGGTGGCGCCGACTCCGTCGTGCTCGTCGACCTCTTGCAGCGAGTCGCCGCTGAACTTCTGTGCGTGCATGTTAATTATGGGCTGCGTGGTTCCGAGTCGGACGCCGACCAGGACTTTGTTTCGGATCTCTGCGTCAAACGCGGTCTCGACCTTATCGTTGTGTCTGCCGGCGACAAGATGGTTGGCGCGGGCGGCGGCTCGGTGCAAGAGCGCGCTCGGGAAATTCGGTACGACGCATTCCAGGCGAACGCGGAACGCCGGGGTATTGGACTCATTGCCCTTGCTCACCACGCGGACGATCAGGCTGAGACGGTATTGCTGAATCTGTTTCGCGGTGCGGGGATCGAAGGATTGGCAGGAATGCCGGTCGTGAGGCCCGCTGGGTCAGGGGCGATTCAGATCGTTAGGCCGCTTCTCTTTGCCCGCCGTAGTGAGATCGAAGACTACGCACACGAGGCCGGTCTGGACTGGCGCGAAGATTCATCCAACAAGAACCTGAAGTATCGTCGCGTCGCACTAAGACAGGAGATCATTCCTTCCGTCCAGCAGCACTTCGGCCCGTCATCAGTACCGAACATCCTGCGGATGGCCTCAATCGCTCGACAACTTGTCGATTCCGGTTATGCGGTACCGAAGAGCGGCGGCGTAGAGAACGACGAGCCTGTTCTCGATCTCGCAGAGCTGAGGGAATTGCCCTCAGTAGTTCGCAAAAGATTGATTCTGGACGCGTTGGCGAATTTTGCTCCCGACGTACCCAGGTCGAAGGTCATCGCAGACCAGATCGAGCAACTGATCAACCAGCAGCCGGGAAAGCGCGTGCAGATTGGCACGCTCGCTATTGTTCGGGAGCGGGAGGTACTACAGTTTGTGATCTCAGAAGAAGTGATGGCCGTTCAGTCATCGTTCTCGAAGACCCTGGCCGTGGGAGAGACTATCCGTGTACCGGAGGGCATCCTCAGTGCACTGAGACTTGCGGACATTCCTGATACGCTCGATTCGGGTTCTCGCGATATGGTGTTCCTTGACGCCGATGCAGTCGGTAGTGAACTAATCGTGAGTAGTTGGAGGGAGGGAGACCGTATATCACTTCTTGGTTCAGCCGGATCGAAGAAGGTGAGTGACTTGCTGACGGATTTCAAGGTGCCGACGCTCGATCGGCAAAAGTCGCTCGTTGTACGCTCCGGCAAGCACGTGGCGTGGGTGGTTGGATTGAGCCTTTCAGCGCGATTCGCCATCTCCGATGCGAGCCGAGCCGCAGTCATGCTCTGCTTTCTTCGGACGCGGTCTTCATAGTCGCCGTTTCTTATGTTGAGCGACGACGCTTAGTTTGCCTGCGCAAGCAATCCTTGATTTCACAACATCACTCGGGAACATGAAGTCGACTGATCTGACGAGCAAAGAGTCCGCCGTGTACTGCCGTGGTGAACGTTTTCGTCTGTATCTGAGCGACGAGACGATCCAGAATCGGGTGGATGAACTCGGTGCCGAGATTTCACGTGACTTTGCCGGCAAGACCCCTGTGTTGATCGGAATCCTGAACGGGTCGTTCATGTTTCTGGCTGATCTTCTCCGGTCTGTAGATGTGGACTGTGAAGTCGATTTCCTCAAGCTTTCGAGTTACGGAGCAAACAAGATCTCCAGCGGCGTAGTGCGCGAACTAAAGAAGATTGACGCCGACATAAAAGGCCGGCACGTCATCGTCGTCGAAGACATCGTCGACACCGGGCTTTCAATCGAGTTCATTCTGCACCGGCTTCAGGAGTACGAACCGGCCTCCCTGAGTGTAGCGACGCTTCTGCACAAGCATGAAGCCACGCAGATCGAGATCGAACTTGACTACGTCGGCTTTCGAATCGACGACCTTTTCGTTATTGGATACGGACTGGACTACGGACAGCTCGGTCGGAATCTGGATCAGATCTACATCCTTGACGACAATCCAGCCAAGTAGGCACGTCAGGTTGCAGGTCGTTTCGTCGACCGGCTGCGCGGGACTGGCCATGACGCTTTTCCGTGTGCACCAAAGAGGCAGACCGCGAATCCTGATCAGCGTCCAGTGTCCGGCGTGACCGTGTTCCTTCCTTCGTGGACGACGCAAGTATATCCGATCCCGAGGCTCCGGCACGGCGGCGCGGTCGGCGGTCCCGCGGGTAGAGCGTCGGCACCATGGCCAGTGGGTCTCACTTCCGCCTCATGAGGTTGACGAATCGCCATACCTCGTGGAACGTATTGTACAGGGGAACGGGCGCTACCCGAATGACATTCGGATTCCGCCAGTCACAGACGACGCCGTTTTCCCTCAACCGGTCAAATGCGGCCCGACCGTCATCGTGAACCATCAGCGAAAGCTGCGATCCACGCCGCACCGCATCTGCTGGCGTCAGTATTTCGATTTCCCGGCGCAAGTGGTGATCTAGCAGATATTCGACATAGGACGTGAGTCTCCGCTGCTTGTGTCGAAGCTCGTCCAGGCCCGCTTCGTGAAAGAGAGCCAGCGAGGCGCGGATTGAAGCAAGCGACAAGACATTCGGGTTGCTAATCTGCCACCCACCAGCACCATGCATCGGCTCGAAGGACCCATGCATCTGAAAGCGTTTAGATAGTCCTTCACCCCACCATCCCTTGAGTCGGGGAATATCGTGATCGGCAAAATGTCGCTGGTGTACAAAGCAACCCGAGAGACTCCCCGGGCCGCTATTGAGATACTTGTAGCAGCACCAGACGGCGAAGTCAACATCCCAGTCGTGGAGTTTCAATTCGACATTCCCCGCAGCGTGAGCGAGGTCGAATCCGACGACGCAGCCAGCGTCGCGACCGGCTCGGGCAATGCGTTCCAGGTCAAAGAGCTGTCCGGTGTAGTAGTTGACGCCGCCTAGCAAGACGAGGGCGATCTCGGAACCGCGTTCCTGGATGACGGACTCGATGTCTTCGTCTCGCAGTGTATGTTCGCCCGGTCGGGCGCGGACCGTGATTATAGTCGAGGCGGGATCATAGCCGTGAAGCACGCACTGCGAAGCCACTGCGTATCGGTCCGATGGAAATGCGTGCTCCTCCATTAAAATCTTGAAACGAGTGTCGCCTGGACGATAGAACGAGATCATCATGTGATGGAGGTTCACGGTGAGCGCGTTCATCAGGATGACTTCGTCCTCATTTCCTCCCACGACCGGGGCGAGGAGGGGAGCAAGAGTTTCGCCGTATTGTGTCCACGGTAGTGAGCCACGGAAGTGGGCGTCGACGCCGAGGTTTGCCCACGCACTCAGCTCTGCCTCAATGGCCGCGCGCACCGAGTGTGGCTGCAGCCCGAGAGAATGCCCGACGAAGTAAATGAGCTCGCGTCCTTCGCCATCCGTCGGTATGTGGAAGCGACTGCGAAACGCGGCAAGCTTATCGTCTGCGTCGAGCGCGAGCGCATACGACTCGTTGGGACTAAACGTCATGGGATAGCTCGAGCAGTTAGGCGTATCAGTTGCAGTCGATCCTGCCTCCGTCGACCGGAAGGTTGATTCCTGTAATGTAGGCTGCCGCCGCGGAAGCGAGGAATGCGACAGCCCAGCCGATTTCCTCTGGCTCGGCAAATCGGCCGGCGGCAATCTGAGACATCCACTGTTGCTCTTCGACTTCGATAGATGTCTGAGCACGATCAGCTCTGTCCTTCATCAGCGATGCGAGGCGTCCCGTTCGCGTGGCTCCTGGCAGAACGCAATTCACCGTAACGCCGAAGGCCGCGACCTCTTTTGACAAGGTCTTGGCCCATGCGGCTACCGCCGCCCGCGTGGTGTTGGATACTCCGAGACCCGGAATAGGCTGTCGCACTGAGGTAGAGACGATGTTGATGATTCGTCCGTAGTTCTGAGACTTCATTCCCGGCAGAAGAAGCCTTGCCAGGATATGATTGCAGACCAGATGGCTCCGGAGTGCACGCTCGAACTCGTCGGGTTCAGCGTCGACAATGGCACCGCCGTGGGGACCGCCCGTGTTGTTTACGAGAATGTCGACAGGGCCTCGTTGTCGGAGGGCGTCGCGCACGACACTCTCAACGGAGTCCGGTTCCGCAAAATCGGCCTGGAGGTAGGTGTGCTGTTGTCCCGCGTCAGTCGACAGCGTATCTGCAGCCGTCCTGAGTTTGTCGGCGTCACGCGCGAGCAGGATCACATTCGCGCCCTGCGCTGCTATCGTCTCGGCGCACGCACGTCCGATTCCCGACGTACTTCCACACACAAGCGCCGTGCGGTTCTTTAGGGAAATGTTCATTCTCTTGAATATTGTGGGTTTTGAGTACTCGCTGGCGGTGCGGTTCTAACTTCTTTGGAGTCAGATCACTTCTCTCGGGCAACTGACGTACGGTTTGATCTCGAACCGTCGTAGTGCGGACACGGCAGCCGTATCTGCACCCTCAGACAACTCGTACAGTCGCCCGTCTCTCTGCATTACGACTATTGAATCCTCTACGGACTCGTACGGAGAGTGACGAGAATGGGCAGCACTAAAGTAGAGGTCGACATCTTTCTCCGATTCGTCGATACTCGACAGGCCGGTCGCGACAAGCCAGTCTCTGACTCGTTCTTTCCGTGCGGCCATGGATTCCACACTGGGTTCTTCTTCGAGGAATGAGACGCGAAAGAAGTCGCGCGTCAAAAACCGTGCACACAGGTCCGCCAGAATTGGGTCGGACGTTCTTGCCCAGCGCTTGATCGAATACAGCACGTCTGTATCATCCAGTTCGTAGTACATCTCAATCACGTCGTCCCTCTGAATGTCCTCACTCGTTAGATCCTGTTTCAGGAAGAACAGAAATGCAGGTGAACACACATCCGCTACGTAGGAGTCCCCGTCGGCTAACTGCTTTTGTGCCCGCGTTATGATCGAGTGCAGAACGTGGTCACCGGCGACAACCGTCTTGTGGAGATACACTTGCCAGTACATGAGGCGACGCGCGATCAGAAAGTTCTCAACCGCATACGTTCCTTTCGCATCTATCACGATGGATGAATCCGGCCCGCCCTCGGACGGATGGACGCGTATGGTCTTGATGATTCGCTGAACGCCGACGGCGCCTTCGACCACCCCCGTATAGAAGGAGTCGCGCCGCAGATAGTCCAGCCGGTCCATGTCCAGTTGGCTCGAAACCAGCTGATGAAAGAAGGGTCGGTCGTATGTGCCGTCGAAGATCTGCAGCGCGAGATCGAGATCCGGGAAGCGGTCGGCAAGCCTGAGGATCATCTCGCGGCTCATCATTTCGTGTCTGAAATCACGGATGAGTATGTTCTCCAGGGTGTGTGAAAACGGACCGTGGCCGATGTCATGCAAAAGGGCGGCGCATTGCGCGGCCGTGAATTCTGCGCCCGACACGGGCGTGCCCTTCTCCTGGAGGTTCACGAGCGCATCATGCATCAACGCCATGGCACCCAGCGCATGACCGAAGCGCGTATGCTCCGCGCCCGGAAAAACGAGGTACCCGACTCCGAGTTGACGAATCCGCCTGAGTCGCTGAACCTCAGGCGTATGTATCAGCTCAAGAATGGGTTGCCGGGGAACCGAGATGAAGCCATGAACGGGATCCGAAAAAATCTTGTACCTTGACGCGTTGTGATTTGAATCCCGTGTTTTCACGTGGATTGGACCTGTTTGCTTCTGATGTTCGCCCAAATATACTCCTGAAGTGATATCGCATTAATGACTGGTCCGGTGCACCATCCATTTGCCGGCGATCAGCATGTAGACGGCACCGGATCGGATGTGTCGATTGCTGTACGTACGAACGTCGCCGAGGAGTACAGCGCAATGGCACGCTATGCCATTGCGAGTTTGCTCGAGCCGCTGTCTTTGCGGCCGAGGTGGGTCGACTCGTCGGCATCGGACGTCGTACCGGTGCTCTACTATGGACCGGCGGAGGACCGATATCCGCATGAACTCCAACTCTCGTATTCCATCAGGGCGGAAGAGATGTTTCTCCGCTCCAGGCGGCTCGACGAAGCGGCGGTCGCATGGATTGACTGGGAGGGTGAATCGTGGCCCGCACTGTTTGCCGATGAACGGGGCGCGCCGGACATCATCGCGAGCACGTTCTACTTGCTGTCGGGCTGGCAGGAGTCGCGTGTAACTCCCCGGGACAGAAACGGACGTTTCCGTTTTGAGGACTCGATTCAGGCGCGGCTTGGTTTTGCCGACAAGCCGGTTGTTGATGCATACAGGGAATGGCTGGCGGCTGAACTGGCAACCGCGGGAATTGAATGGGCCAGGAGGCGTTGGGGAGGAAGTGATTGGGCCGTGTGTCCTACGGTCGACGTCGACTACCTGTGGAAATGGCGAAAGGGCATGATCTATCGAGAGGTGGTGCACCATCTAATGCTCAACGCGCGCAAAGTCGGGGTCGGAGCGAGGGTGCGTCGGTTTCGTGATTTTGTCGTCGACGCAGTCACGCCGGGCGACGTGTATCGGTCCGCACTCGCCCGAATGGTCGATGAGATCAGATCGCGGGACGGAACCGCGACAATTCTCTTCAAGGCGGGAGCCCACGGCCCGAACGACGTTCACTACTCGCTAACGGGCCGATGGCTTTCGACATTTCAGCAGACTGCGGCAGCAGATAACTTTGAGCTCGGCCTCCATCCAAGCTACTACTCCAACGCGCATGGCGGCTACCTGGCGGATGAGGTAGAGATCTTTCGTTCTTCAATCGGTGAAAAGCCGACCACAGTCCGACAGCACTTCCTTCGATATGACATGCCGATCACGATGAAGCTTCACGAGTCTGCAGGGTTTACGATCGACTCGACACTTGGCTTTGCGGGTCAGGAGGGATTCCGACGAAGCACGTGTATGCCATTCCGGCTATTTGACGTGCATCGAAACAGGGAGACGTCGATGTGGGAAATGCCACTCGCTGTGATGGACGGAGCGCTATTCAATCGTCAGGGTTATTCGCTCGACGAGGCCGTGACGGCGACATCGCGAATTCTGGATCGTTGCCGGAAGTTTGGTGGATGCGCTGTTCTACTTTGGCACAATGTTCTCTGGGACGAAATGGACGCTCCCGGGTGGGGTGAACATTTTCTTTCAACGCTCGACTCCGCTGTAGAGGCTAACGCACGGATATCAAGTCTGTCCGGCGCTCTGCGGGAGTGGCTTCCATCAGTCGCTTGACCGCTTGCCCTTATACGGGGCGTAGAAATCCTGAATAACAGCCAGGTCGGTTTCGAAATTGCCGGTCGGCATCAGATTCAGCCCCAATCCAACGACGCGCGATTGATAGTCGAGATAGGCGCAAACGATCGGAATCTTCGCTCCGGCCGCGATGTGGTAGAAGCCACTTTTCCATCGCTGGACCTTCCTTCGAGTGCCTTCCGGCGCGATGCCGAGCACTAACTGGTCGCTCTGGTTGAAACGCTCTACGACCTGCTCTACGAATCCTGAAGTGGCCTGACGGTTTACAGGTATGCCACCGAGCCAGCGCATGAGCCGACCAAAAGGCCACCGAAAGATCGTGTGTTTTCCGATCCAATGGGCGTCTACATCAAGAGCCAGTGCAGCAGCCAGTCCAAGGACGAAATCCCAGTTCGACGTGTGCGGGGCGACGATCACCACCGCCTTTGGGATGCTCGGCAGCGTATTGTCGATACGCCACCGCATGATCTTCAATACGAACGTGCCGAGCCACTGAAGCACTCCGGATCCTCGCTGTGGCAGGCTCCTGATCTCATCGGTCGGTGCATCGGGTGATCGCGTGATGTCGACGGGTCTGACCATTCTAGCACCCATCTTTGGCCAGTTCAAGAACGAGGCGCAAGTAGAAGTCGTTGGAGGAGAAGCGCGAGTTTATGCCCAGGGAAAGTCCAACTTGAGCGGCGTGATCTGCTTCCAACGTTTCTTCAAAACGACCCCATTTCGCGCTCTCGACAGAGACGATGCCGTCGTTCGGTCCCTCGGCCGCGTACAGAATCGAGTTTCCGATCTTCAGAATGGGATTGATTGGCGTTTCCGTTCCCTTGCCGGCCGCTCCGGCATAAGACGCGTAGCGAACGTCGGGATGATTTTCGATCGCCGGATTAAACGCCGTGCTCACGTGCTCAAGGGTGAGTTCGCTGAGTGCCGTGCGGAAGTCGGCCTCGCCACCCGCCACGGCATGAGCGCCCACCCAGTCCGCCAGGTTGGCCAGTATCTCGCGAATTCTCTCCGGTTGGGAAAGGACATAGTCGGCGATGTAGGTCCCGTGATGGGGAGTCGAGACGGTCGTGACCGAGGCTATGGTGTCATGCATTCCGCGTTTGGCGATCATCCATCTCGCATCGAGTCCGCCCATTGAGTGTGCGATGAGGTTGACCTTCGAGGCTCCGGTCTGGTCGCGAATGTCTGCAAGTCGGTCAGCCCACATCGACGACCGAAAGGATACCGTATTGTACGGGGCTACGTTGGGAGCAAACGCCAGCACGCCGTGCATTCTGAGAAACGTCGCTGCCGCATAGAGGTGGCCTCCCCGGCGCATTCCGGCAAGGACGCCGAAGCCGTGCATCAGCACGATGGGATATCTCGTACGGATAACCCGCGGCAGCGGAAAAGCGTCCTGTCCCGCCAGAAGTCTGACGGCTGATTCAGCAAACTTGGCCATGCTTAGATCGTTGACCGGAAATCGTTATAGTACAACCCGATACACATCTCAGTGTATGTATCATCTTATATCAGGTTTGGCACATATTCGATGAGTGCGAGTGTCAGCGCGACCACCAGCGGCACGCGGATGTTGTCATTCAGCGGCCACGGTAACGCCTCCGCCAGAGCACCGACGATGACAGCTGGAATCGCACTCCACATAGAAAGTCCGGGGAAGGTGGCTGCCGCGAGCGTTCCAACAACAATAAACGCGACCGAACCTTCAATAGTTCGCGAGCCTCCGGGCCACGTGTGTCGCCCGATTCGCTGTCCGACCAGAGCGGCAAATGCGTCGCCAAGAATGAAGATCAAAAAGGATGCAGCGGCGATCTGCAGGGGAAACAGCGCGATCAAAAGCGCAAACGAAATAACTACCCACGTGGCGCCATTGATGACAATACGTCCACCTTCGGATTCCTCCGACGGGCGCATCATGAAACCGAACCATCGCTGGATGAAGTCCTCGAATTTTCTGTTTCGCGACCGGAGAACGTCGGCACAAACCGCCAGGATGGCTGTCGGTAGTGCGATCATCAACGTGATCCGCTGGCCCCATTGTACCGCGAGCAACGGCACGACAGCCACCAACAGGTGCAGGACCTTGCGCGGAACCTCTGCCGCTGACCTATTTTGTGGCGCTGAGTCTGACAAGGTGTTCGTTAAGTGGGCGCATACTGACGTGGGGCAACAATGATCGTAGCGGGGCACGGTGCTATTCGAACTGCGACCGAACAGTCCGGAGACCAAACTGATGTCATATCTGCAAGATAGCAGGCAGACGACTCGTGGGCACAAACCCGCGAGGGTGGGATCGCAGCGTTATGTGTGGATCGTGCTGGCTGCATTTGTGTTTGCATTTGTCTGGTTCGGACCATTGCTCTCGGCTGCTCAGACTAGAGCTGGCGACGACTTTGTGTTTGACGATACATCGGTTCCCGTCGTGCACATCACGATCAATCAGGTCCACCTCGACGCCCTGTTCCTGCCTGGAAATCAATATAGTGATGAGGAAAAACCCGCGACCTTTGCGTTCATGCGAGGCGTGGATTCCGTAACCGTCGACAGTGTCGGTTTTCGCTTCCGGGGAAATACCTCGAGGGACGCGGCGAAGAAGTCATTCAAGGTCTCGTTCAACACGTTCCGACGGGGCCAGAAGTTCTTCGGCCTGGAGAAACTAAACCTTAACGGAGAGCACAACGACCCATCCATAGTGCGGTCGAAGATCGGCTGGGACCTGTTCAGATCTGTAGGCGTGCCTTCTTCCCGCGCCAATCATGTTCGTCTGTATATCAACGGCCAGTATTTCGGGCTGTACGTCAATGTCGAGCACGTCGACGAGCAGTTTCTCCAAAGAGCGTTCGGAACCGATGCGGGCAATTTGTACAAGTGCCTCTGGCCGGCGGACCTCGCATGGCTGGGTAGCGATCCCGAACTGTATCGGCAGTCCGGGGCAGACAGGTCGCCGTACGACTTGAGACTTAAGGATGACCAGTTTGAGGGATACGACGATCTGGTTCACCTGATTGACGTCCTCAACCACTCGAGTGCTGCCGACTTTCCGGGTGCGATCCAGGATGTCTTCAACGTGAACGGCTTTCTTCGTGCACTGGCCGTAACCGCGTTGACCGGAAGCTGGGATTCGTACTGGTTCCTGAAGAACAATTACTACCTCTACTCGAATCCAGACACGGGTCGATTCGAATACGTGCCCTACGATTTCGATAACATTATGGGGATTTGGTGGGAGGGGATCTATCCCGGGCTTGACTGGACGACGCGCAACGTTTACGCGTGGGGGCATCCGGATCCCGGGGAAGTTCGCCCGCTCGCCGATCGTATTCTGTCGGTCCCGGAATTCCGTTCGAGATATACACTTTATCTCCGAAGATTGCTCAGTGGATCGTTCGAGCCAGGTCCCTTGCACTCTCGCATACTTGCTCTTCGATCGTTGGTCGAGGACGCGGCGGTCGAAGATCTCTACCGAACGTTCGACTACGGCTACACTGTCGATCAGTTCAACGATTCGTTCTTCGGAGCACTCGGCGGACACGTGGTGGACGGCCTGTTGCCTTTCGTGAGTGAACGGGCGCGCACGGCCGCGACCCAGCTGGACATTGAAGACATTGTGCCGGTAGTGTCAGAGCTCATCGTGTCGCCGCCTTCGGGTCGACCGGGCGCGGTGGTCACGATTTCTGTGCGCGTCGAAGATGAAGATGCGCCGGATGTCAGGCTGTACCATCGTGTCGGCAGCGGGGTCGAGCAGGAGGTGCCGATGTCACTCCGGCCGGACCTGGGCGTAGATCGTTATGCGGCTGCCGTGACATCTCCTGAAATGCCGGCAACTATTGATTACTACGTGGTGGCGGTTGATCGTTCTGGCCAGCGCGTCACTACGGACATTAAGAGTATCGTTGTGCTTGGAAGCGTGTCTCTGCACATCAATGAGATCATGGCGTCGAACGTGATGACCGCCGTGGATTCTGCGGGCGAATTTGATGACTGGATCGAGCTCTACAACGGCGATTCGACGCCTGTGAACGTAAGTGGGTTTACGCTCACTGACGATCGAAATCGCCCGGCCAAATGGTCTCTTCCGGACACGTCGATCGCTCCGGGAGGTTACTTGATCGTATGGGCCGATGAAGATGGGACCCAGGGACCCATGCATGCGAATTTTCGACTTGCCAGGTCTGGCGAGTACGTTGGACTTTACGATTCGGCAGGAGTGCCACTTGACACGCTGACTTTTGGCGCACAGCAGCAGGATGTAGCATCTGGTAGAACGCCTGATGGCTCGGACACGTGGGCCTTTCTTGCCACAGCGACGCCGGGCAGGTCGAATTCGGGTGCCGTCGCGACCGATCGCACTGGCCGAATCAGTGGACGTGACCTGATCGTCTATCCAAACCCGTTTGTCTCCTACGTACGCGTGACCGCGAGTGGTGAGTTCGGAGGCATCTTCGAGATTTTCGATCTGCTCGGACGAAAGTTGGTGTCGTACGAGTCTGGTCGTGGTGCCGCCGCAGAGTTCCGATGGGATGGCGTCGCGGCGGATGGCTCTGCAGTTCCATCGGGCATATACTTCATCCGCTATTCAGGGCTGGATGGTATGGTGATGACGCGGTCGATGGTCAGACTACACTGAGATGCCGACGCCGTTTTCCGAGTACGTTCTATACTGCGACAATCACCTGCTCGTCGTTTGCAAGCCCGCCGGGATGCCGTCGCAGCGGGACCGTACCGGTGATCCTGACTTGCTGACAGCGGGGAAGGGCTACCTGAAGGAGAAGTTCGACAAGCCGGGACGCGTATTTCTCGGACTTGCGCATCGGCTCGATCGGCCGGCGTCGGGCGTGATGGTGCTGGCTCGGACATCCAAGGCGGCATCACGTCTGGGTCGTCAGTTTCTGGACCGCGACGTAGAGAAGCAATACGTAGCACTTGTGGAGGGTTCTGTCGTCGGCCAGGGGACGACAGAGGCCGGGTATTTGAAGAAGTCTGAGAGGGGAGTTGTGGCTGCTTCGAGGGGTGAAGAAGGTGCTCAGTATGCGGAGTTGGATTGGGAGAAGGTCAAGGAAACGGCGAGAGGGACAATAGTAAACGTACGTCTAAAGACGGGTCGGAAGCATCAGATCCGTCATCAGTTGGCTCGGATCGGACATCCTATTGTGGGCGACATGAGGTACGGTGCGACCCGGGAATTCGATGGACGCAACCTTGCCCTGCACTGCTATTTGCTGACTATCGACCATCCTACGCTCGGGCATGCCATGTCCTGGCAAGCGCTCCCACCGCTCTCGTGGGGCAGCGAGAGGGAGGACTTCCGGGAATGGGTCGATCGCGGAGCCAACCCAGGCGAATGGGGCGGCATGTAGATGCTAGGTGCGGTAGGTGTCGACGCCCTTGTTGCACTCTGACGCTCCCGGAAGGACGCAGGCACCATCCGATCGGAATGGATCCAACACAATCGGGACGAAATTGTACGTTTCGAAGGTACCCCTTCCTCGCCGACCCGCAACGGAAATAGCCCTGCACAGCCGTCGGTAAGCCGTGGGTCCCACCACGATAAAACCCGCCTCGGCACCTTCTTCCTGGAACTGCCTGATCTGTCCGTCGATGAAGTCGAGAATCTCTTCCTCGCTGGGAGAGTGTTCGATAATCGTCATTCCTGTTTTACCGCCGGATAACCCGGGTCATCGGTTTTATCGCGAAATCCACCGAAAACCCACTTGTTCTGAATACGCACGCGCTTTTACGAATGTAATCTCGCGTACGTAACCGTGCAGACATGAGGTTGTTTGTCCCCCAGCCCCGCGTATGTCGTCGATACGGACGGCCACGTCGCGAGGTCCTCATTATCGCCGGATAGCGGCCGATATGAGAACCATAATCGATCCATCAAACCCGTCATCGATGACACCGCGCCAGTTCCTGCAGAGGTTTAATCCCGACGATCGTCTGGCCACAGGGCGGTACTTCCCATCGGGAGGGTTGGCCCTGGGCGGTGACGATCATGTCGGTGTGGTGCTGCTGGGTCTTGGTGGACCGAATGATCGTTCGGAGTTGGAAGCCTTCCTCTATTCACGGTGGATGGATCCGGTGCTTGACTCGAGGGGCCCCGTGCTTGGGCGACACCGACTCGCAAACGTCGCCGCACGTGCAGCGGCGAGATTTGTGTGGCAGGACTATGAAGAAATCGGCGGAGAATGCCCGGCCAATCGACTGGTTCGCGAACAGGCGTCGGCCTTGCAGGAGGAGCTGAACGAACGACTGGGACCCTATACCGGCGCAAGGTTTTCCACGTATATCTCGATGCGACACGGGTCTCCGTCGAGTGAAGATGCGCTGGCGGAGATGCGGGCCCGCAACGTGAACCGAATAGTTCTTGTCCCTCTATATCCGCAGTATTCGATGAGTACGACCGGGACCTCATTGGCGTACTGGTCGACGTTGATGTCTCTGCAGACAGAGGGGACAGCACCTGCTTCTGCTGTCCTTGAGTATTCCGCACATCCAAAGTATCTGCAAGCTGTTTCGGAGCGGATGGATCAGGCGCTACAGCGCTTCCCGAAGAGGGTCCGTCGCAACGTTGAGATAGTCTTCTGCGCCGAGCACGCATCGACGCACGGGCCGTTGCATGACCATGATTCTCTGTGCGAGCTTGCGCATACGACCGTCAGTCGGCTGGGCACGATGCGCAATGATTCGAGACCATACAATGTAGCGTGCTTCTGTCCGGGCGTACGGCAGGGACGACGTGATCAACGCGACATGCGGCGAGTGGTACAGCGGCTGGTTACAGAAGGTGCTGAAGCTGTGATGGTTGTCCCGCTGGGCGTGGCCACGGACGATGTTTGGACGGCGTACACGCTGGATATTCTACTACGACAAACGGCAGGGGAGCTGGGAATTGGTTCCTACGAGGTTGCGTCGGGATTGAATTGTCATCCTCTCTTTATCGCATCTCTGGCGGAAATGGTCGGTGCCCAATTCTCTGACGCGACGGCCTCTGCACTTTCCGAGTCGGCAGGTGAGACCGACGATAATACTCGAAGGCACCCTGTTCGCAAGCGTGATTCGGAGCGCTCACCCGGTTGTCCAACTTGCCACGGTCCGGTAAAGGCCCACGAGTGGAGTTCCACGCCTCGTCGGGGCAAGACTCTGGGGTGAGCAAATGTCTGCAGTGAGTCCCTACGACCACGTGTTGCGGACGCTTGCCGCTGTCCCTCTTCCCGAACAAGTACTTCTCTTCGGCGAATGCGATGAACCGCTGGCATCGCAGATATCCGCTCTGGGTTTCGACATCGAGTGTACCGACTGGTGGGACAATGATTCGTCAACCTCCGGCCTCGAACCTGAGCATTTCGGATGGATCATCGCGACTGCTGCCGAGCGAAGTCTCCTGTGGTGGGAGTCCGCGCTCGAGCGTGTCAGGCCGCTGCTTCGTTCGGGTGGATGGGTGATTGTTTGTGCGACTGACGTTCCGGACCCGGCCTCGTGGCATGACGATGATTCTGTCGCTCGGAGAGGGTTTGATTCGTCCGGATTCGCTCTTGCTGAAGAGCTGGTTTCAGTCCAAGAGAACTGTCATGTGATCGTCCGGCGCGTCGATCCCGGAATCGACGGCTGAACGACCATCAAAGTCAAACCGCTTCGGCCGAAAAATAGCGCTGAAGGTCGATGAGTGTTCCTTCGGATGTGTTGAGGTCGCGGACGATTCTGCCATTCTCAAGTATGGCAATCCGGCGACAGACATCGGTGACATGCATCAGGTCGTGACTTGACACGATTACGGTCGTCCCAAGTTTTTCATTGAGGGTCCTGATGTACGACTTGAGTCTTATCTGTGATCGCGGGTCCAGGTTTGCGAACGGTTCATCCAGCACGAGCAGTCGGGGAGCGGTGAACATGGCCGCAATCAGGCCAATCTTCTTGGCGTTACCCATCGACATTTCGCGAATGTACAGGCGTGTCTCACCAAAGACCTCGTCGGGGTAGAACGCCTGATAAGGCTTGAGTGCTTCAGCTGATTCCCTGGCTGAGAACCCGTATGAGTTCCCGACAAAGCGGAAGTACTCATCGGCGGTCAGAAACTCGATCAAGAAGCCTCGATCGAGGAACGATCCCGTCTTCGACTTCCATTCCATCGACTCTGAAGCCAGGTGGCCGTCGATGGAGACACTGCCATCTGAAGCACGCAACAGGTCTAGCACGAGACGGAGAAAGGTGGTTTTCCCGGCACCATTGCTTCCGACCAGGCCGAATGTCTCGCCGTCGCTGATTGTGAGATCACCGAGGTCAAGAGCGACCCTTGAACCAAACCGCTTCAGCAACCGGGGAATTTCAACTTGCATGCGTCCTGAATCCTCTGGCCATCTCGTATCGTTTCCGAGAGAGCCGGTCTGAGAAATAGTCTACCCAGAGATGAGAGCCTATCATGCTTATGGCACCCACAATCGATATCACCAACAGTGCAACGTTAAGCTTGTCGTCCAGCAAATATAGAAGTATTGTCGGAGGGACGGCCACCGGAAGCAGCCAGAACCAGTGTGCTGCAGAGAAGCCCTCGTAGTTGAAGAAACTTCCACCCTTCTGTATATCGACCCTTTTCCGATTTCTTATCGCCAGCAACATGATCAGCACACACGTGATGCCGACATTGTACATGAGGAAGGCGACGTGCAGCGGCACCAGCTCGGGTCGGAGTAGCGCGAAAACGGGCATACTGAAGAGGAAGAGTATCGCGCAAGAGGTCTGAAGCAGGATCAGTTTTGCCTTTATGATGTCGCTCACCTTGTCGTGCCGCACCAGCAATCCGTCGAAGAAGGTGCTTTCCCAGGCGAACATCAACTGACCGTAGTTGAGCGCAAAACCACCCGATGCGAACAATCCGATAATCGCACCGAAGATGGCACCGCGTGACGTAGCGGGGTTGATCAACAGAAACAGGAGGTAGGCGGTCGAGAACAGCACCGACATAATGAGATAATGTCGAGGGCGCTTATTGCGCCACATCATCTTCAATTCCAATTGTATGAGCGCCCCGACCGGTCCTGCTCCAAACAGCCGGTCGAACGTAGTCCATGCACGGCGTCTGGACACGCTACGATAGCTTGATGCCACCAGGGAGTTGTACAGGCTGAAACTCGAAAGGACAAGCGTGAATATTGCCGTGGCGGAAACCAGTAGCAGAAGGACAGCATCACTGTTCGCGAGTCCGGCGAAGAGAAACGTCGAGAAGTCGTTGACGATGAACGTGCTCAGTATGGTGTCGGCCGCGACCAGCAACCACACGAGGATAGCGAGGAATATGAAGACCAATTCGGAGTTCGTGAGCACGGAACGAATCCAGTTGTTCAGCAAGGTCGATATGCCCAGGCACAGCAGGATCGCGAATAGCCAGTAGAGCGCCCCGGCGGTCGTATAGGCCGGAAGTATGAACTGTGACCAGAACGGCAGTAGAAAAAGAAGCGGGTACAGGTTGTGAATCGTAAACAGGGAACTGCCCTGAAAGTAGGCAACCAGGTGCCAGCGCTTCAGAGGAAGATGCAGGTATGGCTGGAGTCGGAATCGGGGGCTTTTCTGGAAAAGAAAGCGTATTCCAAAGAGGCTGATGAAGACGCTCAGCAGATAGTCGTTGAACAGAGCTACCGGAACGTGTACGCCCAGGAGGATCGTGATACGATGAAAGCGGAGACCGGCAGTGACGAGGGCAAAGGCCATCAGCAGTCCAAACACGCCGAGCAATGCCCACGCAACCGGATTGGGCTGGTGTCGAAAATGACGAATCGCCTCACGGAGCTGGTTGTGCCCTAGCTTGGCTATCACCGCCAGGAATGAAATCGGCTGCGGTACCCGATCCAATCGTGCGGCGTCTGTTCGTCTTTCCTTAACTAGCTTCAACGATCCTGGCAGTGGTTATAGCAGTGGAAAACGTCTCGTGAGCACTTCAATGCTCTGATATGTCAAGTTCTGGGCCAAGGTCGGCGAAACCTCCGAATACCCCCAAATCGACCGAATGCCTCGATTCCAGGTTCCGATTCGACACGAAAACGAGACATCGCGTCTCGACCGGGGACTCGCGACCAGGTTACTCATCCGAAAAAAACAGATCGATTTCGCGCGTCTCCACGTTTGCAGCAACGATGACGATTCGCACGGCCGTCCCTGGCTGGTAGACGCGTGCGGACTCAACACCGCGAAGGCTAAAGCTCGCCTCATCGTACTCATAGTAATCGTCGTCCATGTCACGCACGTGGACCATCCCCTCAACAAGCAGGTCACTAATCTCCACGAACACTCCGAATTTCGTAACGCCAGTGACGACACCATCGAATGAATCGCCAAGGTGGTCGCGCGCATACTGAACCTGTTTGAGTTTGATCGACTCTCGCTCCGCCTTCTCCGCCCTGCGCTCGCTTTCCGAGCATGATTTGCAGACTTCCTCGAGCCACGCTTCGTCGACACTCGATGTTCCGCTGCTATACTGCCTGAGTAGTCGGTGGACCATAAGATCGGGATAGCGTCGGATGGGACTCGTAAAGTGAGTATAGTCCTCGAATCCCAGTCCATAGTGCCCGATGTTTTCTGTCGTGTAGACCGCTTTGGCCATTGCCCGCAGGGCTGCTTGCTCGATGACCGGTTCCTCTGGTTTCCCGGCCACCTGGTGCAACAGGTCGTTCAGGTCTCCGGAATCGATCGATCCATCCTTGATTCGAAGTCGATGTCCGAAAGCTCGTACATACAGGGCAAGACTCTTGATTCGTTCCAGGTCCGGCCGGTCGTGTACGCGGTACACGAACGGACGATTATCGAGGACGCGCTGTACGTGTCCCGCCACCGTCCGATTTGCGAGCAGCATGAACTCCTCTACGAGCCGGTTTGCTTCCATGCGCGTCTTGACAAACATCTCGACCGGATGTCCCCTCTCGTCCAGTCGAACCTTGACCTCTGGCATATCGAAGTCGATCGAGCCCTCGGCGAGGCGCCGTTTCGTAAGCACTCGAGCAATGGTGTTGGCCGCAAGGAGATCCCGTTCGAGCTGGTCCTCACTTGATCCGGCGTCGATGATTGCCTGAGCCTGCGCGTAGGTGAGGCGACGCTGCGAGTGAATCACGGAGGGCTGAAGGTCATAACTCAGTACGTCGCCGCGACCGTTCATCTTCATGATGCAACTAAACGCGAGTCGATCAACGTTGGACTGAAGCGAACACAGACCGTTCGACAATCGCTCCGGCAACATCGGTATCACGCGGTCAACGAGATACACACTCGTACCCCTCGATAGCGCCTCTCGATCGGTCGCGCTGTCCACTTGGACAAAGTGGCTTACGTCGGCGATGTGAACGCCGACCTCCCACGCGTCCGGCCCCATTGCTTCAATGTGAATGGCATCGTCGAAGTCTTTCGCATCCTCCGGGTCGATCGTAAACGTACGTTTGTCTCTCAGATCCAGTCGGCGATTTGCCTCGTCCGGGTCGATCGTATCGGGGATATCGCGCAATTCGCGTTCGACGTCTTCGTCGAATTCCGCTTTGACTCCCAGACTCATGGCAAGAGAGAGGACCTGAACTTCCGGTTCATCGGCGTTACCGATAACCGAGAGAACACGACCCTCCGGCGAACCATGCGGATCATCGAACTGGTCGATAGACACCTGGACCTTCTGGCCGTCGACTGCTCCGCCAAAGTCCTTTTTGTCTACGTAAATGTCGCGTATCAGCCTGAGGTCATCCGGATGAACAATCGCGAACTTACCGCGTCGCCGGAAGGTACCCACAGCATAAGTACGTCCGCGCTCTACGATTTCCATCACTTCGGCCTCTCGTCTCTGGCCGTCACGTGAGCCGGCCGCCGTCGATATCCGGACAGTGTCGCCATCGAGAGCGGTCTTCAGGTTTGATGGGCTGACGAAGTAGTCGTGGAGCGTATCCTCCACGGCGACGAAACCAAAGCCCTTTGGATTGACGGTGAGCCGCCCCACGGCCGTGCCGCCCGGCTTTCGATGTCTGTACTTTCCACCTTTCACGCGAGCGATGAGGGCCTCTTCGACCAGATCCTCCATCACTTCGCTGAACAGCTTGTATGTCTTGTTGTCTTTGAACCCAAGGGTCTTCGCGATCTCTTTGAATCGGAAACTGCGCTTGCCGTGGTTTCGGAGGAGGCCAAGTACCTGCTTCCGAATACTGTCGTGTTTGCTACTGACCATCTACCAATATCTCCTCAAGTCGTGGAACTACCACAACGGGTGTTGCCGAACTCCGAAATAGCTTCCGGGCTGTAACTGTATCGGGTCGATCGGCGTCTCTGTTTCTTCGTGGACGCATCCAACCGAACATTCGCTGAAAAAACCGCCTCCATGTTGGAAACTCGGTGCGATATGACACTCCGGCTCCCGCGGTGCTTGTCAGCGTGCGCACGAGGAGATCTCCTTCGCGTCGATAGAAGACCTCCACGGAGACGTGGTTGCTGACACGCACCTCAACGACGAACTCGCCTTGCAAGCTCTCTGCCGTCGAGGCTTCGGCGCCCTGATATACACCCTGGCCACGAATGACCAGTCGCTCATCAAGAAGGCGGAGAGCCACACCGTACGTGATGTCAAGCTCCTGCGATGTCTGGCCCTGGACACCGAAGCTGAAATCTACGTTGGGTAACGCCGTGCTCAAATACCGATTCAGCTGCGCCGCGATCAGTTGGGAGAGGCTGTTGAACGCGCCCGTTCCTAGCGCCTCACCACCGCTAGCACTGGCCGTCGTCAACGCGAATGAGTTCGTGAGCAAGACACTAGTGGCGTACTCTGTTGAGAGTTGCGGATTGTTCAGAATCGTTTCAAGGAATTCCTGATCCGAGGTGCTGCCGATCGTCTGACTGCTCCTGTCGATGCTCAGCGAGAGGGCAACTTCGGGGGCCGCCACTCTTCCGGTTATCTGCAGGTTGACGACGACAGGAATAAGTGAGGCCGAACCGTCGCCGCCAGCCTGCAATCCAGCTCGTGATGCTCTCGTCCTGAAAGCGGCGGGAATATCCAGTCTTGCATTCGCGGGATCACCGTCCCATCTGATCTCTCCGCCTTCTTCGATGAGGAACCGCCGCACGAATACTTCACCCGCAGTAAACAGGTAGTCACCGGAGTTCACCTGGAACGATCCGAACGTCTGAAATTCGCCTTCCTGACGTAGGATCTGAATCCTGCCGGAACCCACTCCATTGATGACATCACCGAGTAGGGGATCGATCACAAGATGGACTGTGGACCCGGGCGGCGCATCGATATTGAGCTCCATGTCCATTCCTTCGGTGAACCCACGTTCGCCGGTCGGACGGCCTGAAAGCAGATTGCGTCTTCGCGTTAGCGTAACAAGGTCCGGCATCTCACCGGTGGAATCGGCAAAGACAATGAACCCTGCATCGGAACTCTCCCTTGATTCTACAATCGGGATATACAGTTCGCTGCTTGATGTTGCACTCGCATTGGTGGCCCGCAGCACTGTCTTGGATAGAGGTCCGCTGAGTGTCGCGGTTCCGGACGCCCAGATGTGTCCATAGAATGGAAGTTCTCTGGAGCTTGCGACATCCATGATCTGAAACTCGTTCAGCTGGCCTTCCAGGTTGAAGGAGAAGAACTTGTAGTCGTTGAAGAGGATATCTCCACTCAATTGAACCGAGCCGTTCGTCTTTCCGACAACGTCGGCTCGCTTGACATGAATTCCGTATCTGTCGACCTCCACGTCAGCGGTCAGGGCCATCGCGAGATTGAAGCGCGGTACACGAAAGCGTCCCTCTACGATTTGCAAGCTTGCATCGAAGACGGGTCGCGACAGGTTTCCACCGATATGAACGCTGCCGGCCGTATACCCCGTCACGTTCTGCACGGTGCCCGGGAAGATATATTCGAAGAAGAAGAGATCGGCTCGATCGAGCACAGCGGTCAGGTCCAGAGATCCGGGGTCGGTTCGATTGCCGTTCGTATCGAACGACGGCAGGCTGAAGGTGCCCGCGACTTTCGCCTGGTTTTGAACTCGGGTACCTGCGGTACTATCGAGCGTCGTGGGAGAAAGCGTCAGGTCAAGGATGCCCTCAGCCGTACCCGGAGTCAGCGAACTCGACATCACCAGATCGCCCAGAATTCGCTCATCAAGCCCGAGGCCAATCACGGATGCTCTGGCTTCCACAACGGGCGTACCGTCCTGACGGGAGAGAGTGAATTCGCCGCCCAATCTCCCGGCCAGGCTCCGGTTCATGGAGAGGATGTTTGACACCTGAGCGAGATCGACATCGTCGGTTGTGATCAGCAGTCGGTCGGACAGTGAATTTGAAATACCGCCGCGCAACTCCACCCGTTGTCCGGGGATCGATCCGGTGGATGGATTTTGAAATGCCAGAAGCGAAGTACGTACGGAGTTCCGCGTAATGCGGATGGGAGACGTGTCGGTGAGCTCCCAATCATAGCCACCGGCACGCATGCTGAAGCGCCGGGGTGTAATCGCCAGTTGATCGGATGAAAGAGCAAGGCCGGCGGATATATCGAGAGGTCCGATCCGCTCACCCTGGCGCGCTGTGATTGTAATCTCGCCCGCCGTGTCCCGATATTCGAGTTCGACACCTATGTCGCGAATGCCGTTGCCCCCCATCGAAAATCGCTCGGAAGAGAATGAGCCAGCCACGGCGAGATTCTCTATCAAGCGAGAACCTTCATTCGTCGAGGCTGAGAACGAACCGGAATACCGGTCCAGCCGAATACGACCTACTTGCAGCGAGTCTCCATCCAGGCCGAGGCGAACGGAGGCTCTGGATCGGGCGAGATTCGCACTGAAGTCGGCTCTCAATGCCGCACTTACGTCGGGCCATGCCGGCAGAAAGGCTCCAAGTGTACCCGGATTCAATACCGAAAGCGAGCCATTCAGAACAACGGGCTGCGCGAGCTCTGGATCACCATCTATCGAATCAGCTGAGGCTGACAGCATCGCGACTGTCGCAGGCAGCTCTTCGTTCCGAGCGGCCCGTATTTGCTGTATCCAATGCCTCGTGAGGTCCGCGACGGTAGACAGCTGACCGCGCGCATTCAGCTCACCGGCCAGTACGTCGCCGGATATGAGCAGGGAAGAGATGCCGGTTTCGGGCCGGCTTAACTCCGCGGCAAGCGTGCCCGGGTCTATGTGCCGACTTCGCCCCGCAAATTCGACGAGCGAACTGTCGACCGAAATGGCAAACTCGCCGATGACATCATTCAAGTCGGACATGCTGATCTTCGCTTCACCTCGTGCCGTGATTGACGACGTTAGCGAGTCGATCGCCAGCAGCGGGCCAAAATCCATCCGGTCGACGCTGGCGTCAACTGCGTATCGATATGGTTTCTCGCTAATGTCCGCCTCAACCCGCGCCTCGGCGCGGCCGTCACCGCGTGAAGCCTGCAGCTCGCTCCGGAGGCGTCCGTCATCGAGAACCATAACCGCCCTCAGGGAGTCGACTGTCCTTGACATGATCGACGACTGGCCAAGGCTGAACTCTGCCGTCAACTCCATTTCTGCTGGAACAAATCCTCGCATGGACACACTCACGTCGCCGTTAATCGACGTGAATCCGCGGAGGCCCGGTATTACGCGGTCCAGTTGAAGGTCGCCGGAGAACAGGTTGCTTGAGATAGTCCATGCTTCACCGGTCGGATGGCTGGCCGTAACGCGCCCAGAGACTCGACCCGCGTCACCGCCTATATCCAGGAAGACGTCGCCCGAGATCGACGCGCTTTCGAACGGATCATGAATGACCCCCCGGGCAAGCAATGAAATATCGAGGCTGTCAACATATGTGCGATCAAGGGGACTGGTGTCGAGCAGGAGTTCTCTTAGCTCTTTGCGACGAAGGGTGCCACGAGTAACAGAGACTTCAAAGTCGAGGGAATCGGGAAGCCCAACCAGAGTACCATCGAGTGTCAGGTGCGACGCTCGGCGGGCCATGCTGAGCTCCTCAATAACCAGCGCTGATACAGGGCCCTGAACCCGAGCGACCACTGCCGTGCTGCTCCGAAATGGACTTTTGGGTAGAATCCGGCTGAGCTCGGTGTGATCAATCGGATCAGCCGTGAGACTGATATCGATTCGCGCATCACTGGCTTTCTCGCTCTCCAGGTTATCGAGCGCTCCACTGAATTGAACGCTGCTTCGCGGTGTGCTGATCGAGAATTGGTTTGCCAGGATCGTGTTGTCATTAAAAACAACCTGCCCCGTCATCTCCGACAGATCGAAGTTTCTGTCTTCGACACTTGCGGAAAAATGAATCAGATCAATCTGCGCGTCCGAAGGCCTCCAATCCAGAATTGAATGTAGAGTTCGGATCGCCAGACGAGAGTTTTCATAGTCAAACAAGGCGCCACTCTCTACGATCCTGGACGGTGGAGCCGCGCTTGAGGTTGACACGGATGACCCGGTAATTCGAAGGTCTCCGATTGCAATGGACCTCAGTCCGACGTCGGAGCTGTCTCGCACCGATCTGGATGCGAGAGCCTTCTGAAGATTCCACTCCCCCCCGACGTCCCGAACGAGGTTTGCATGCATCCCGAAAACGTGGAGGCGTCCCAGTTCTACACGCCCCTGCGCCAGTCTTCTCCAGCGCGGGCTCGCTACCAGTGAGTCAATGCGCACTACAATTGCGCCTTCGTCATCGAGCAACTCAACATCCCTTGCGATGAAGCGATAGACTAGATTGCCCGTGAGGGTGCCGATGCGAAGCGTTCCGTCTGCCTGACTATTAAAGCGACGTTCAATCTCAGACTTGAGAACGTCTCGCCCCACCTCGGTGCGTGTAGCGATGAAGAATCCGCCGACCAATAGCAGGGTAACTAAGAGGGCTATTCCTGCCGCTCCTCTGGGGATATGGATCAGCGGGCGAAAGGACACCGGACGCGTGGCGGGGTTGCGGGGATGTAGAGACGGTCGCTCCGCCTCTCCTTGATAACGACCAAGTGAGCCAATAGTGCCTCAATCACCGGTCGATTTCGGCCTGATCAACCAATCGTACGCGGCCTCGATATCCTGGATCGACACGGTCGTGCTTATCTCGGGGCTTCCCGGCGCGGGCAGTAGAATGAATCGTTGAATTCCGGACAGGACCTTCTTGTCGGTCGCAAGGCCGTCCATGATATCGCGAACGTCAAGATGTCGAGTGGACGGCCATCCGAGTCGGTGCAGTAAATCCCATGCGAGGCCGCGGTCCTGCCGAGGATACTTCATGTCCGAAATCCGGAGTGCGACCGCAAGACCTGCCGCCACGGATTCGCCATGCGACAACTCTCCATAGCCTGCTGCGCGCTCGATGGCATGACCGACCGTGTGTCCGAGATTCAGGACTGCGCGCCGGCTGTGCTCCATTTCGTCGTCGGCGACTATGCTCGCCTTGAACGCAGCAGATCGCGGAACAACAATGCGCAGCGTATCCGCTTTGCGCGCAACGATCTGCTCCCAATAACTCAGAACCGTCGTCGTATGTTCATGGCTGTCCAGCATGGCATGCTTGACCATCTCAGCCAGTCCCGATCTCCATTCACGGTCATCAAGTGACTGCAAGACATCGATGTCGGTCAGGACCAAACGCGGTTGGTAGAACGAGCCAATGAGGTTCTTGCCTGCGGCGTGATTTACACCGGTCTTGCCACCGATGGAACTGTCAATCTGTGCCACAAGAGTTGTCGGGACATGGACGAGCGGGACTCCTCGTAATAGGGTGGCGGCGCCGAGACCAGCCAGATCGCCGACTACGCCGCCGCCCAGAGCGATGACGGGTGTCGCTCGATCGACTCGCGCGCCGAGTGCAGTGTCGTACAGTTCCTCCAGAACTCGCAGCGACTTTGAAGATTCTCCGGGACGTACGGAGAACGTCGACGTGCTATAACCAGCTTGATCCAGAGTAGTACCAAGCCTTTCCAAATAGAGTCCGGCAACATTGTCATCCGTTACGATGACGCAGGGACCGGGTCCGAGCCCTCTCGCAGCCATTTGCGTGGGCAATTGCTCGAGCTGATCGAAGACAACCGCGTGCGATCGTCCGTCTGCGAACTGAACGTTAAGCGTAGTCAATGAAAGAATCCCAGTCGCGATGACGTCGACGTATTGAGTCTTGATAAACCGGAGGCGGAACAGATTGTCCGCGCCGGCGGCACGATCCGTAGCGAAATATATCCACGGTCTCAACGACAAGCCCGTCCGGAGCGAGAATCACCACGTTTCTCTTTGCAATCCGGTCTGGGTTCGCCCGCTGAATCGCGACACCCAGGCAATGTTGTAGAGTCCTACGGTGGCGGCAGGTTCTGTAACTTCCTCCGTGCCGCGCGGGCGGCAGAGCCTCGCAACAAGCTCTGCTCTCTGAATACAGAGCATGGCCAGGGAGGAGGGTCAATGCTGGTACGGTGCAATTGATTTCTCGTTGACTTAGACTACCTGACATGTGCCGCTGGCGGGGCCAGTTCTGGAATGTTGTCGCTCGTTACGAACAAACTCCGAGTCCGAAATAGGGAGAAAGATTCATGCTATTCAAGAAGCTGGCTTTTGAGAATGCGAGTGGTGAGACGCTTGCGGCGAGACTCGATCTCCCACCGGATGAAGAACCCGTTGCCTTCGCCTTGTTTGCTCACTGCTTCACATGCTCGAAGAACCTCCGCGCCGTGGGCAACATCGCACGAGCGCTCACACGGCAGGGGATTGCTGTGCTGCGGTTTGACTTCACCGGTCTTGGTGAGAGCAAAGGCGAATTTGCCGACACAAATTTCTCAAGCAATGTAGATGACCTGCGTTCCGCTGCACGCATGCTGGCCGACCGCTTCGAGGCTCCGCGAATCCTGATCGGGCATTCGCTGGGCGGAGCAGCAGTGTTGCGTGTTGCTGCGAGTATACCTGCGGCTGTCGCAGTGGCTACAATTGGCGCCCCATTTGATCCGGGTCATATCAGACATCTGTTTGAAGAGTCTATCGAAGAAATCAGTGGCGAAGGCTCGGCAGTGGTGAATCTCGGCGGCCGACCATTCACCATCAAGCGGCAGTTTGTTGCCGATCTGGCGGGCCACGATCCGTCCGAGCACATCGGTCGACTCGGTCGAGCGCTTGCGGTGTTTCACTCTCCATTCGACCGCATCGTTGGAATTGAAAACGCGGCCAGGATCTTCGATGCAGCCAGGCATCCAAAGAGTTTTATCTCGCTGGACAACGCGGACCACCTCCTCACGCGGGAGCAGGACTCACTGTACGTCGGTCACGTGATATCAGCATGGGCTCGCAAATACATAGGCGTTTCTCAGGAGGAGCAAAAGGAGACACCGGTTGATGACAACCGTATCGTGGCGCGGATCGGATCGGATCACTTCCGAACCGAGATCCTCGCAAACGGGCACTCGCTGGTGGCCGATGAGCCGCGTTCGGTGGGCGGGACGAATCAGGGTGCCACACCGTATGATCTCCTGGTCGGTGCGCTCGGTGCGTGCACGGCCATCACGTTGCGGATGTACGCGGACAGGAAGGAATGGCCACTTGATTCGGTGTCGGTCAGGTTGTCGCACGCCAAGGTTCACGCCCGTGACTGTGACTGCGACACCGAGTTTTCAGGTATGATCGATGTGATCGAAAGGGAACTGCAGTTGGTCGGCGACCTTGATGTTGAGCAGCGGTCACGCCTTGAGCAGATCGCGAACCGCTGTCCTGTGCACCGCTCACTGGAAGGGGAGGTTGTCGTCAAGACCAGATTGGCCCCTGCGACAGACGCGAATACGGACTGAACGACCTGACCGGGAGACCTGTCAAGCCTGCCGGGTCGATTCAATGGAGAGAATCAACTCGACGCCGTTCCTGACAGCCTCAGCGAGATGAGGCAGGATCAGTCCGGTCACTTCTCGCGGCGACGATGTTGAATCAAGCTTGACGACGCGGCGGATGATGGGCGCGCCAGCGAAGGAGGATGTCGAACGAGCCAACGAAAGCAGTCCTTGACGTGCAGCCAGGGCCGCGGATTCAGTCGTAGTTCTCGCAGAGGCAGCGCTGACACCGTTGTGCTCCGTCCGATTGCCGTGAATCACTGAACTTTCGGCGACAGGCATCGAGATATCCACTCGTCCTGGTCGGACGTCCATACCGGAACGCTGGCTGAGTGTCTCAGCGCAACGAATGCTGAGAAAACGTCCACCCCTCCTGAGTCGCTCCACCTGATTAGCGACGTCGTCCGCCGCGTCATCGAGACTTGACCCGTCGTCGATGCGGTGCAGCAGCTGTTGATGCACGTACTTCGATGATACGGCGATGTGGAGCGCAACTTCCGGCTCGTCAATGCCATGAAACGATCCGGGGACGTAGGGACTGTTGCCGGACGCATTGGCGAGCACGGAAATTCGGTCGGGCCTGTAACCGGCGGGGCCGGAAACCGACCTGATGCCGGCCAGGACTGACGAAATCAGTTCACTCGCAGCAATGCCGATACCTTTCTGCGATTTCGCACACTCCACCGAGGCACACATGCGATCCGTCGAGCTGAGCATAGCCGGCAGAGATCGGATCAGCGCTTGATCTCCTGCAGACATTCCTGCTGAACAGAGGGCGCTGTACCCGCCGATTGCCTCAAGACCGATGTCGATTGCTGCAGCATTCAGCGTCTCGGCGATTCCAACGTAATCGGACTCCGACATTGCGTCGAACAAGGTGGAAACGGGTGACACGGTCGCGAAAACGTGTTCCGCTGAACTACCGTAGTGGTTCACCGTGTCGTTCACGCAGCGGGCGAGTTGCCCACCGGCACGCCTGACCTTGTCATAGATTCGGGCCTTAGCCGTCGACGCCAGTCTGCTGCTGCAATCGCGCAACGAGATTCCAAGCGTCACCGACTCCAGATGGAGACGCGTGATTGAGATTTGCCGTTGATCGCTGGCCTCACGCTGCATAAAGTCTCACCCCCACAATCAACGTCTGTCGCTGGCAATCACGAGCGGTTCATGGCGTTGTAGAGTTCCTCGTGCTGAACGCTCACCGTGGCGTCCTTCGAAGTCGAAACGGCGTCCAACCTGGTCTGAAGTTCGGCGATCGATATGCCCGACTCGGGAAGTGCCACAACCATGAAGAGGTCAGGGCGTTCTTCATTCTGGTCCCGGCCGACTTCGACGATCACTCCGCCGATATCTGTCACGATGCGTGAGATGGACGCCCGAACAGCCTCAATGCCGGGGCCCATGGCCGAAACCACAACGCGGTGCTCCGACGGTCGCACCGAATCCGGTGCCTGCGAAACTGTGTTGCCGGACTGCAGAATCTCGTCCAAGAGGAGTCTGGAGATTGATTCAACCCTCTCGGGTGTGGCCGCCGGTCCCATCGCGTCAGCGACACGGCCCACAAAACGCTTCAGGTCAGGCATACACGGGATACCCCAAAGGTTGGTCGTCGACCATCACCGGACGGTCATCAGCGGCAACTTATGCATTTTCATCCACTGCAGCCAGAACTCCGCGGGGCGTCCCGAAATCGCCTCACGGCACGGGGACCGAAGTGAGGGGCCTCTGGCGCTACCGCTTATCCCTATTGCTTCTTGAGCGCCGTAATAGAGCTCCGCGTACTCGTTCCCGCGGGTC
This sequence comes from Rhodothermales bacterium, assembly GCA_013002345.1. NCBI lineage: Bacteria > Pseudomonadati > Rhodothermota > Rhodothermia > Rhodothermales > Rhodothermales bacterium. The sequence goes on along the minus strand of JABDKH010000196.1, from coordinate 29,316 downwards.
TGACAATTCGAACCAGAAACATATCGCCAGCATCCACGGCCTCATAGGCCCGAAGCAGTTGCGCTCGTGATGTAATCGGCTTTCTGTCCAACTCGGTTATGACATCACCCTGCCGAAGTTCGGCTTCGCGATACGCATCACTGCTACGATCAATCTCAGTGATTACCGCTCCCTTCAGGCTCTCATCCGAGAATCCGAAACGTCGTAGAAGATCGGGCGAGGTGTCTCTGATGGTCATGCCAAGAGATTCCAATTCGGTGTCAGGATTGGCAGTGGGTGCATCCTCACTTCTCGCAATAGCGTCATCATCTCGCTGCCCGAGCTTTACCGTGATGGTCCTCTTCTTTCCATCGCGCACCACCAACAGATCAACATTTTCGCCAGGCAGCATGTTGGCAATGGTTGTGCGTAGCTGGTTGTAGTCCTTCAATTGCACTCCATTCACTGCGACGATGATGTCACCTGACTTGAGGTCGGCATTTTCAGCCGCACTCCCGGCGGTAACGCCCTCTACCTGTGCGGCGCCTCGCGGAACACCGAAAGCATCAGAGAGGGAGGGGCTAACCGGACCGAACGAAACGCCGAGAAACGCTCTCTTGACTTCGCCGGTCTGAATCAGCTGAGTGGTCACATTGCTCACTACGTCGACGGGTATTGCAAATCCGATCCCCTGGCTTCCTCCCGATCGACTGAAGATTGCCGAATTGATTCCCACGAGCTCTCCACGCAGGTTAACCAACGGTCCTCCCGAGTTACCCGGATTGATGGCGGCGTCCGTCTGGATGAAGGAAGAAAAGGTGTTGAGCTGTGAAAGGGCCAGGCTTGTGCGTCCGACGGCAGACACAATTCCGGCGGTTACGGTATTTCCAAGATCCTCTGAGAGTGGAGAACCGAACGCCATGACCCACTGGCCGATTCGGACTTCATCGAACGAGCCAAACCTGACGGTGGTGAGATCCTGTGGAGCGTTGATCTTTATGACCGCAAGGTCGCTGTTTGGATCTGTCCCGACCACTTCGGCATCGTAATACTCGCCATTGAACATCTGTACTTCCAGTTCCTCGGCTTCCTGGATCACGTGGTTGTTCGTAATTATGTGGCCGTCGGCATTGATAATGACTCCGGAGCCCAGGGCGTTGGACCTGAATTGCTGCGGCGGAATGTTTCTCCTGAACATGTCTTCGAACGGCGTTCCTTCAAAGGGATTGGTGGCGAACCCTTCGGTCTTTGAAACTCGCTCGGAGCGGATCTGAACAACCGATGGGTTCACCGACTCCGCGATCTGTACGAAGACGTCTTCAAATGCAACTGCCGCGCCGGCCAATGACTCCGCAGGCCCGTTCGAGGGTTCCACGAGCGTCCCGGCCTGGGTATCGCTACCCACTCTGTTGGCTAACCCGAGAACATTAGTCCCGACGGTAGCAACGAGGATTCCGGATACAAATGTGACAACTATAATGACGGCGATCGATGCCTTTCCCTTGATGCTCATGATACCTGTAAACCGATTTGGATCTTCCATTTTGTCAACTCTCTCAGACAAATTGGCAGATGTGATGGTCGCAACAACTCTGATGTTGGTCTAGAAAAAAGCGTGCCGGGCGGGTGCCTCCCGTGGCATTTTTCGGCAAAGCGCGCCGCAACCCGGAGGTCACGGCGCGCTGAGCCTAACGGAGGTATCACTCTCACGCCACACGCGGATGATAACGCTCGACGCTGCCCGATTATTGTGTCGCCGCCGCAGCGATTCGAGGAAAGTACTAGTCGCCCGGGATACCCGGTTCAGTCATGCCCTTCACATCCAGATAGCGATCAAGCTCTGCGTCGTCCAGGAGTCCGAGTGCCTTGGCGGCGTCTCGGACGGAGATGCGTTCGGCGGCGGACTTCTTGGCTACTTTGGCCGCGGCGTCATAGCCGATCGCGCTGTTCAGGGCGGTTGCTATGGACGGATTTAACTCCAACAACTCCTTGCAGCGGTCGCGATCGGCGACTATCCCGTTCAGGCAGTTCGTACGAAATGCATCACACGCCCCGGTCAGTATGACGATGCTCTCGAGCATCGCGTGCGTCATGACCGGCATCATGACATTGAGCTCGAAATTCCCATGCTGCCCGGCAATCGTAATGGTGGTGTGGTTACCCATGACGCGTGAAGCAACCATCATCATGGCCTCGCTCATGACCGGGTTCACTTTACCTGGCATGATCGACGAACCGGGCTGTATCGCCGGCAGTTTGATTTCGGACAAACCGGAGGTGGGACCGCTGGACAGATGTCGGATATCATTGGCGATCTTCATCACCGAGACGGCAGCGGCGTTTAGTGCACCCGCGCACGACACATAGGCGTCTTTCGAAGCCTGGGCTTCGAAATGATTTGAAGCCTCGTGAAAATCGAGCGCAGTCTTACTGGAAATACGATCGATCGCTTTTGCGGGGAAGTCGGGATGCCTGTTAATACCGCTTCCAGTAGCTGTACCACCGAGAGCAAGCTCCGACAGCTCGGATGACGCCCGTTCGAGACGTTTTATCGTGCTCTGGATCTGGGCCGCATAACCGCCGAATTCCTGTCCCAGCCGAACCGGAGTGGCGTCCATAAGGTGGGTTCGCCCGCTCTTGAGTACGTCATCGAACTCGGCCTCTTTTGCCCGGAGCGCATCGAGGAAGCGATCGAGTGCCGGCAGCAGCTCGTGTTCGATTGCGGATCGGGCCGCAACATGCATCGCGGACGGGATGACGTCGTTGGAAGACTGCGACATGTTGACGTCATCATTGGGATGAACCAGCTTGCTGCCAAGGTCGCCACCCATGGCCTTCGACGCGTGATTTGCAATCACTTCGTTGGCATTCATGTTGGTGGAGGTGCCACTACCGGTCTGAAAAATATCAATCGGGAAGTGGTCGTCGAGCTCCCCGTCAACCACCGCCTGGGCGCTGGCGGCAATCACTTCGGCCTTCTCCATTGACAGAAGACCCAGCTCGAGGTTGGCCTCCGCGGCAGCCTGCTTTATGATCCCGAGCGCCTGGATAAATCGGCGCGAGAATCGCAAACCGCTGATCGGAAAATTGTCCACCGCTCTCTGCGTCTGGGCGCCGTAGTAAGCAGACGCTGGCACGTGGACGTCACCCAGGGAGTCTTTCTCTATTCTAAACTCGGACATAGTGTTAGGGGCTTCTATGTAAGGTCGCGGCACTTGAAATGACGGCCGGGGTTGTCTGGCACCGGCCCGTACTCAAGATATGCCTGGACGCCGAGAGTTGCGTCCCTGTGGCTGTAGGGACAACTTGCAAAAGCCAGCAGTTTGGAGTCTATTTTGGTCGTACAACAACGGACTCTCGGGAGGATGCATGAAAGTCATCAGCGATGTTGACGAGATGCGCAGGTTAGCACTTGCATCTCGCAAGCGCGGTAACGACGTAGCCCTGGTACCAACCATGGGTGCACTCCACGCCGGGCACCTGTCGCTTCTGTCCCTGGCCCGTGAAGCGGCTCCTGTCGTAATAGTGTCCGTGTTCGTCAATCCGTCGCAGTTTGGACCGAATGAAGACTTCGGAAGGTATCCTCGTGACCTGGCCGGCGATCTGAAGAGGTTGGGAGAAGCGGGAGGTGTTGACGCCGTGTTTGCGCCAACGGTCGACGACATCTATGCCAACGGCGTGTCGTCACAGGTGATACGCGTGGTGCCCCGGTCGTTGACGGATCATCTATGCGGGCCGTTTCGTCCCGGCCACTTCGAAGGCGTGACGACCATCGTCGCGAAGCTGTTCAACTCGTGTATGCCAACCGTCGCCGTATTTGGACGGAAGGATGCACAGCAGTTTGTGATCGTCCGAAGGATGGCACTCGATCTGAACTTCGGTATCGAGATTGTTGGTGGTCCAACCGTTCGAGAGCCGGACGGGTTGGCTCTCTCATCGAGAAACAAGTACCTGAACGAGGAGGCTCGAGCGCAGGCGACCGTATTGCATGATGCGGTCTCTACAGCGCAGAGGCTCATTCTCGAAGGCGAGTCGAATCCCGTGGCTGTGGTGGACGCTATGAAAGCGTGTGTTGCGTTGGCTCCACTGGCGAAATTGCAATATGCCGAAGTGGTTGACGCGGAATCCTTGCAGCCGATGTCGACGCTGTCCGCCGGCGATCACGTGGTTGCCGCCGTGGCCGTCCATTTTGGAGAGACGCGCCTGATTGATAATGTCTTTGAGCGCGTGCCGGAGAATCGACGGGCCCGCCGATAGCGTTCGCAGTTCACGAATGGCCAAGGGCATGGCTTATCGAGAAGTGTCTCGGTGGCGCCAGACAGAACTGGACAACCCATTGATGGAGAGTAGGTTGCGAGACGAACCAGGCGTGACCGTGGAGAAGATCAATGGCAGAGCGATCACGACATCCTCCGTATGGGCCGGACGGTATTCTGGTGCGATTGACAGGACCCGCGTCGCTCTCGTCGAAGGCGCCGGGCCGCCACTGCTACGCAGTGGTAGAGGAGAGCACAGCCGGCCGGCCATAGAGCGCGGTGACGAGAGGCGACGTCTTCGTCGCTTTACGACGACGGGTCGCCGGCTGTCTTGTCGCTCTCCATCTTTTCGTAAGCCGCGATAATGTCCTTGACAAGTTTGTGCCGCACCACGTCTCGGGTATCAAAGTAGACGAACGAGATCCCGTCCACATCGGGCAGAATCGATCTTGCCTGGATCAATCCGCTGTCGAAGCGACTCGCAAGGTCGATTTGCGTGATGTCCCCGGTCACGATAGCACGGCTTGATGTTCCAAGGCGTGTCAAGAACATTTTCATCTGCTGGGTTGTGGCGTTCTGCGCCTCGTCAAGGATGACGAAAGAGGAGTGGAGGGTCCGGCCGCGCATGTAGGCGATCGGGGCGATCTCAACAACATTCTGCTCCATGTACTGCGCAAGTTTCTCACGCGGAATCATATCCTCCAGCGCGTCATAGAGGGGTCGGAGATACGGGTCGACCTTGTCGCGGTAGTCACCTGGCAGGAAACCGAGCCGCTCGCCTGCCTCGACGGCCGGTCGACACAATACAATGCGACGAACCTGTCGGGATTTCAATGCCGAGACAGCGAGAGCGACGGCGGTGTATGTCTTGCCGGTTCCGGCCGGTCCAATCGCGAACACAATGTCGTGGCCTCGAGCAGACTCCACGAGCGCAATCTGGTTCGGCGTCCGCGCCTTGACCGTGCCTCCATCAGGCTTGTAAAGAACCACATGTTCTCCGAGCATCGCAGGACCACGCTCACCATTGGTTGTGAACAACGCCAGCACCGTGTCAACGTCGTTCTCGGTCAGGTTCCCATTGCGGCCGATGGCGAGCGTAAGTTCCTCCATGATGCGCTCGATGAGTCTCAGCTGATCGGCGCTGCCTTTCAGAAGCAACTCGTTTCCGCGAGCTGTTATTCGAGTCTCAGGAAAAGCGGACTCGATCTTGCGCAGGTATGCGTCGTTCAGCCCGAAAAGAAGCAGTGGCTCGACGGTCTCGATCGTGTAACGTTTCTCAGTCAATGGTTGGTGTGCCCGTAACGTTGGCGTAGCTTCGGAAAACAGCAAAGGGTCAAGAATCGGTATCGGCAGTACAGCCGAAAGCAAAGTCGCGAGATGCCACGTTCGCTTGTTGTTGAATTTACCAAAATGAACGGTGCCGGAAACGACTTCATCGTGATCGACAATCGTTTCTTCAACTTCGGCGACCATGAGCTGTCCAGTATGGCGCGTGAGCGTTGTCGGCGTCGTTTCGGAATCGGGGCCGACGGGCTGCTGGCCCTCGAAGAGCCGGAGAATGCCGCCCATCATTTCCGGATGCGGTATCTAAACGCTGACGGATCAATTGGGACCATGTGCGGCAATGGGGCTCGCTGCCTGGTGCTTTTTGCCCGTGGAGCGGGCTACACGGAGCCCAATCTGGTTTTTGAGACCGAGGCCGGCGTCTATCGGGCCAAAATCAGTGACTCGGGAGACTCGGTGACCCTGTACCTTCCACCGCCGTATCCAGGTCTCGACCTGGTTTGTCGGACGGTCGATACCGGGGGGCTGCACGCCGACAGGATTAGCGGGGAGAACATCGACGCCTATCCGATCTGGACCGGTACTGAGCACGCCGTGTGTTTCACGTCAGATGTAGGCGCAGTGGATGTCACGCGTCTAGGCACACGAATTCGACGAGATCCGGGTTTTGCTCCGACCGGCGTCAATGTTGATTTCGTCCAGATAAGTGACGTGGACGGGTCGAAGGCGACGCCCACAATCTATGTCCGTACGTTCGAGAAGGGCGTTGAGGCCGAGACGATGGCATGTGGCACGGGCGCTGTTGCTGCGGCGCTTGTGTCTGCCGCGCGGTTCTTGAGTCAGGCCACGACCGTCCGCGTCCATATGCCGGGCGGTGTTCTTTCAGTCGGCATCCGGCGGGATGGCGAGCGAATTGAGCAGCTAACACTGGAAGGTCCGGCAGCGGTAGTGTACCGAGGAAGCTTCGACCACGAAGCGTGAATCCCCCGCAAGACGAAGCTGCGGCGTGCACAGACGGGCGGAGCTACTGCAAGAAGAATCGGCGATTGTCGGTCACATCCGCCTTCGAACGGATGGACGTTAGCCACTGAGAACGAACCTGTGATCGTCTCTGCGTCAGAAGCTGATTTCGAATGCGTTCCTTCTCGGCATCTGTGATCTCCGGGGGCTCGGCGATACTGAGGACGTCGATAACGAACGCGTTATTCTGTCCGGCGACCGGGCGTGACACTTGACCCTGCTGGAGGCCAAAGGTGGTTCCCACAAACTTTGGCTCGCGGCCAAGGCCCGGGACAACGGGCTCAGACATAGTCAATCCATTGGCGGTTCTGACGGTAGTTGACAGAACGGACGCCAGCTCTGAAAGACCAGATGCGTTTGCGTTGGTCATCTTCGCCAGCTGAACATCTCGCTTCTTCTCCAATCGAACCCTCGGTTCTATTTCAGCTCGAACGTCCGCCAGAGGCCGGTAGCCAGCCTCCTGAATGTCTGTAACCTCGGCGACCATGAAATCGTCGTTCAGCTCCACGACCGGGCTGATGGACGACACGGAGGCCGTAGCAAGGAAATTGAGCAAGGCCCGACTGTTTCCAATTCCAGGGATGAACTGCTGGTCTGCCTCTACCTGAACCGTTTGAACGGTCAGCCCTCTTCGTTCGGCCTCTGCTCGGAAACCGCCCTCTTCCTCGGCAAAGAACTTCAGGTCGTCCAGATTTTCTTCCACGCGAGTCAGCGTCGCGACACTGGGCGCAAGTTTCAGAGCGAAGTCCGCAATCTGAACTTCATCGGTGCTTCGACCCGTCACTTCGATGACGTGATATCCAAACTGGGTTTCGACCGGGCCGATCAAACGCCCGACGCGAGCGGCGAAGGCGGCGTCTTCAAACGGTTTCACCATGCGACCCTTACTGAACCATCCGACGTCACCACCGTCCCGAGCTGACTGGGTGTCGTCTGAAATCGCGCGAGCAACTGCGGCGAAATCCTCGCCCGCACGAATGCGTTCCATGACAGATCGAGCGAGCTCCCTCGCGGCCGTTCGCTGAACGTTGTCGTCTTCGGCAGCCCTGATCAGGATGTGACGGGCACGAACGGACGGGTCATCCGCCGACTTGACATCCAGTATCTTGACGAGATGCATGCTGCCACCAGCTGCAACCGGGCCAAGCACGTCGCCTTTCCGGGGGGATTGGAAGACCGCCTCGGCAATGGCATCATCCAGGTCACCACGGCCAAAAAAGGCATCGGAAAGCGGAGTCTCCGAGAAATTCTGGGCCAGAAAAAGGGAGTCATTCTCGGCGGCCTCGAAGCGAGGCTTCAGCCGGACCAGCTCTTCCGTCACCGCGGCAGAGTCGCTACTTGTCGGCGTCTTGCTGCTCCTGACGTAGACCAGCGAATATGCGCGCTTGCGCTCGTAGTCCGACAGATGTTCGTCGTAGTACTTCCTGATGTCGCGCTCGGACACCGTTATCGCGGAATCCGGCACCAGTGCGTACGGAAGAGCCACATACTGAACGTTAATGCGCTTCTTCTGGCTTATGTACTCACTGAGGACGTCCTGGTCGGAGACGCGCACCGACGCGTCGATAAGGCGATCGAGTTTCTCTCGCCGCCGTTCGGTTCGGAGATAATCCTCGATTCGAATCAGGTCCTCCCGTGCATCTGGATTCTCAATAAAATTGCGTAGCACCGCCCGGTCGACGTTTCCCTGACCGTCACCGAAAAACGTACGGATTATCTGGTGCGGGTTGTCGCCAAGAACCATCTGCCGCACCTCGTCATCTGTGACGACGATTCCGATTCGGCTCATCTCTTGCTCGCGCAGTCGATCGTCGACCAACTCGTTGAATACTCGCTCTCGTTCTGAATCCAGAATCTGAGGCGGAATCGACTCGCCGGTGCGCTGTCGATAGGCCTCCACCTGGTTGTTGACGTAATTGTTGTATTCATCAAGTGATACGTCCTGACCGTTCACCTTGGCAATGATGTTGCCCGTTGCTCCGATAACGTCAAAGACGTTGGTATCCTGGAGCATAAAGATGACGCCAAACGCAATCACCAGAATCCAGAGGACAACGCCCGTGTTGTCCCGCATCTTGGTCATGAGTCCCATGACTTATATCACCTGAAAAATGGATCGCTGTTGTGTGGGTCCGGGTCCAGGATGCGATTTGCGATCTGACGCTGTGCGTCGATGGGCCGTGTTTCGCTACTGACCGGTGGCTGGAAACACAAATATACTGGCAATCAGCCCAATTGTTTTGCGGCTTCGCACAAGCTTAACGGCAAGCCGCTCACCGAGGAGGCGGACGAGAAATGGACGTCGGTGTGGTCTCAGGCGGCGCGTGCGTGCGTCTTGGCGAGCTGGGCACGGAGTGTTTTCAGGATCTTGCCGAGGATCTGTGATATGCGTGCTTCGGTGAGGTCTAGCAGGGCGGCGATTTCCCTGAGCGTCAGGCTTTCGTAGTAGTACAGGGCCAGGATCGTTTGCTCCCGTTCCGGCAGCTCCTTGACGAGCGTTCCAATGTACCGATGGAGCGAGTTGGTATCGATGCGCTCAAAAGCCTTGAGCGTCTCTTCGTTGGGAATTGTCTCGAGGACTGTTTGTTCACCGTCGCTGTCCGTGGGTGCGTGGAGCGACAGAGCGAAGCGGCACTGGGCGTCCCGTAGGAGCGTGTGGTATTCCACAAGTGTCATTTCAAGATAGTCGGCGACTTCGTGGTCGGTCGGCTCACCGGCCTTCTTTTGCCTCAGAATGTCGATGGCCCGCTGTGCCTGCGCCAGCTTCCTTCGGCGTTCTCGCGGAAGGGCATCGATGGATCTGAGATAGTCTACGAGCGCTCCGCGGATGCGACCGTAGGCATAGGAAACGAACGGTGTCCCGCGATCGGGATCGTAGCCGTTCAGGGCCTGCAACAGTCCCAGCAGGCCGACGTTTTCCAGGTCCTCGCGTGCCGCCAGAGGATGATCGGGCACGCTGAGTCGACCAACGACTGACCTTACGAGTGGAACCGCTGCGACGACGACGGCTTCACGGTTCGAAGGGGATGTATCGCGGGCGTAGAGAACGGCGAGACTCTGTAGATCTTGCGACATGCGAATCAACAGTTGTAATGTGGCGATGACTGGCGATGCGAGAGGCGGGTGTCTAGGCAGCGAGCGCGTCGCTTTGATCTCCGCTGTCTCGATTGGGGACCGGCCGGGCGGACGAAGCTTGTGCCGGTGAATGCGACCGAACAACGGCCTGAATTGCGAGGTCACCCAGCAGCATGACGAGGAAGATGGCGGATGCCGTGGCAAGGCCGCGCAGCATCGACGATTCGAGTGCCATCCCGCTTGTAATCTGGCTCACAAATGTCAGGACCCCGATGAGGACACTGAACTGAAGCGTTAGAACGCGCATGGTAGGACCGATGGGTTGGATGCCTGGGTAGTGCGAGCGCAAGCAATCCAAGATTGATGCCAGTGACGGAAGAGCTGGTGCATGCGTCAACTTTATCGTTATCGGCCGTTCGCCAGATTGACATAAACGGTTCGATCGATCGCGTCCGGCGGACGGCAATGGTCAGCCAAAAAACAGGGATTTCAGCTCATGAGGGCCTGTTAGATTGCCGCTCGTATCCGGCGGGCACATGCTGCGACGCGCCCTTCCACACGTTTGAGTTGCACGTTGCGCACGTGGCCCATCTCAATGACTTGCGCTTAGGACCAGGGCAATCGTTCGGAAAATCCTACCGCACGATGACCCAAAGATGCCTCCGGGCAACGCTGAATAGTCGGTCGGACGACCGCTAGCCCCTCTCTCGACGGGGCGGTTCGGACAGGATGAGTTTGAGCCGGCCGCTAGCGGATGGACATCATAGCTGTCGAGATAGTTAGTATCTTCGACATCAACCCACCCGTGATTGCTGCCGGAATCTGAGATCAATGGACCACACTCCACACATCCTCTTCGTCGACGACGAGGTGATGCTTCACAAGATGTTTGAACGTCTTGTGGCTCGTCACGACATGAGCGTGACATGTTGCTCCAGTGCCGTCAAGGCCGTGGAGCATTTGAAGACAGAGAACTTCGACCTGGTCGTGACTGACTTCATGATGCCGGACATGGACGGCCTCGAGCTGCTTGCGCACATTCGTCAGAATTACCCTGATCTCGGTGTGATCATGATCACTGCTCATGCGAACGTGCAGCACGCCGTGCGCACCATGCGGTCCGGAGCCGTGGACTACATTGCGAAGCCGTTTCAGCCGTCTCTCGTCGTTGAACGGATTCAGGACGTCCTGAAGAGGAAGACGCAGGCAGCGCCGCGGGCGGCTGCCGAGAGCCCGTCGGCGCGCAAGAGATCGGCACCCACCGTTCAGTTCATCGGAGAGCATCCGTCCGTTGCCCGGCTTCTGGAGGTCATACCGAAAGTGAGTCAGAACGCCGCGCCGGTTTTTATCCAGGGTGAAAGCGGAACTGGCAAAGAGATTCTGGCGCGGTTGATCCACGAGAGCAGTGACCGTGCCTCCGGGCCGTTTATCGCCGTAAACTGCGCCAACTTGCCTCGCGAGCTGGTTGAAAGCCATCTCTTCGGTCATCGAAAAGGTGCGTTCACGGGAGCAATCGATGATATGGTCGGTGCGTTTGAGAAAGCAGACAAGGGGACGCTTTTGCTGGACGAAATCACAGAGATCGATCTGCCGACCCAGGCGAAGCTCCTCAGGGTCCTCCAGGAGAACGAGTTCATGAAGGTCGGTGCCTCTGAACCTCAAAAGGTTGATGTGCGCGTGATCGCGACCAGCAACCGGAACCTGTCCGAGTCTATTCGCGAGGGCGATTTCCGCGAGGATCTGTACTTCCGGATTTCTGTCTTTCCGGTAAACGGCGTTCCGCTCAGGGACCGCATGTCGGACGTGCCGGTTCTGACGAAACACTTCGTGGTCAAGTACTGCGAGCTCTACGGACTGCCATCGAAGCAGGTCTCGAAGGAGCTTCTGGATCAATTCATGACCTACTCATGGCCCGGGAACGTGCGCCAACTTGAGAACATGGTGCAGCGAGGTGTATTGCTCTCCGCGGAGCGAACCACCGTCGAAAAGACTGACGTATTCGACAGCTTCTTCATAGACGCCGACCTGGTCGCCGGAGGTGACGGGGCGGACGCTCCTGTTAATATCGAGACCATCGAGGAGATGGAACGGCACATGATCCTGCGAACCCTGTCGGAGACGAACAACAATCAGCAGCTGGCGGCACAGAAGCTGGGCATCAGCGCTCGCACAATCCGAAACAAGCTCAAGAAGTACCGCGAAGACGGGTTGATCTCGTAGACCGCTGGGGGGCAACCCTCATCTTTCCGGAAACGCTTGCCGCGAACGACCGCTTCATCGTCCGCGAGCTGCATGGCCTCTGCCATCGACTCGGCTGCCAGAATCGCTCTTTCTGGCTTTTCGAGAGGCTCCAGGGTCAGATCTGCGACGAACGATACAGGTGCGGCTGTGCGTTTGGCACGATTACGGCGTCGGAGTGACATGCCACCCATACCGGCATGGAACGACCATGAAGGAACCATTGGAATCGAATCGCAAAGCGTGCCCGCCGGCCGAACCTGCGTCGCAGGTTGTACAGCTGAACGCCTTGAAATCGGAGTTCATCGCCGATGCGTCTCACGTTGTCCAGCTTGCTTCGGAGCGGCCGGATGACCTTGATGATTCTGGCGACACCACGCTGACTATCGTTGAGCTGCGGGCAGATCCCGATTCAGAGCCGGACGTCCGAAAGGCCGCGTAGCGAAGCACGGAAGTCCGATTCTCGCAAAAAGAAACAGCGGCCTCCAGGTAACCTGAAGGCCGCTGAGGGACGGTTCGCCATTCCGTCCGTTACCCAGGGGAACCATTATCGCCAGAACCTTTCCCGTGGGATTTCCCGATCTATCGACCGGGGTCGCATGCCGCTGACAATGTTCTTATCGCCAGTTCGGCTTCGCGACTTAAAGATCTTCCGGAAAAATCTTCCGGTGCGTGCTACGGGCACGCAGGTAGCAGCGCACAGTCGTCGGTTCTCGTTCCCTATGCTGCCAGGTCGAGGGCACCGGGCCGCGTGAGATCCCGCGCTTCCTCCAGTTCACCCTCGCGTATGCATAGCGCGACGAGACGTCGTCGAAGCAGCTGGCTCTGTGGTGCGCTCTCGTATGCGGCACGATAGAGGGGAAGTGCTTCCTTGGTCCAACCATTCTGGACGAACGTCTGCAGCAGTTCATCGGCCAGGTCGACAGGGCGCTGCTCAATCAGTAGCGAAGCGACAGCGACTGCGTCCTGTGGGCGTCCGCGGTACAGCGAGAGCCTGAACCAGTCCTCCTGGATTTCAGCAGGCATCGAATCTATTCCGTCTGGGTAGGCTTTCTTCAGATGAGTGGAGACGCGTTCCCACTCGCCCAACAGCCAGGACCAGGCCGCCATGACGGTGTGTCTTTCGGTGGTTCCTATCGGGCAGTCCCACAGCGGCACGGGGCCCGGCTCGAGCTTGCGCAGTTGAAGGTATGCGGCCTTGTAGGCCTGTTTCAGGTGGAGAACATGAATCAGGACTCTATGGCCGGACCACTGGTTTGGAAACAGATCCAGCGTCTTTCCTGCGGTTTTTTTGGCGCGATCCGTCTTGCCCATCAGTACTTCTGCATTGGCGAGAGCGACCATCATGGCCGTCTTTTCCTCGGCGCTGAATAACCTCTGGCCTTCGAGTTCGGCGGTGACGAGGCCGGCTGCGATCCGGTAGTCGCCCTCTTTCATAGCGTCCCAGATCGGGCCGATCACCGGGAAGTTCGGGTCCTTCTGCGCGAAAGTGCGGTGGGGAAGTCGGTAGTTGGCAAGGAAAGCCTGAGCCGACGCGGCGCGAATCTGATGAATCATGGCGATACTCGGGTAGAGTGGAAGGGAGCGTGATCTGGTGACGATCGACGCACCCGGTGGAATGCTACTCACATGCAAGCAAGTGTCGCGCCAAGGTGTGGCGGCGACGAGATCAGCGATTCGGTAGACTTCAATTTTTACATTACTAATTATCTATAACCACTTGTATCACACTTATTTAAAAAGCATCACAGGAACTGTCCTTGTACGTAAGGATGTTGTCAATCCAGAGTCCTCCTCTTCAACAAACAGCGCTGTCACGTGGAAATCGATTCCACGAACCTGAAAGAGCTTCCGATCACGAGGATATCGTGCGGCCGGTGGCGGCATTTCGTGTGGCCGATCCGACGTCGCGGTCACGACTCCGAAAATAGGGGGCCTGCAATCCCTTAACGGACCCTTTCAGAGGCCGATAACGAACATTGACCGGTGTTCCATTCCGGCTCAAGTTCCGCCCATTTCCTGTTCGTCTCAGACACAACTATGGCAGAGTCATCCAAGGACCAACGCTGGCAGGCTGATGCATTAGCCCGTCCCGATTCAAGCCCGAGTGGGAACGGATCCGCCGGAGTTCCCGAGTCGCCGGACTCAACCACATTCAACCCACTTGATCTGCGGGACCGGGTTGTTATCAAGCTCCTGTACGAGGAACTCGTGCTCATCCAACATGTGCAGGCGGCGTGGGACCGTTGGGTCAAGAAGGAGGGAGGCACGAGTTACCCACTCTGGCGAGAACTGGCTGAAGACCCGGAAATCGATCCGGAAATTGTATTTGAACAGGCCGCGATCGTGTATTCGTTTGCGACGATCAGCCTCGAGGGAATGGACCCTACCGACTTTCTGAAGGGCCTTGGTGCCCGAATTACGGCCGATCAGTGGGCAGGGCTCGAGCAACTCCGCGTGGCGCCTGTAAAGATCGAGGAAGGCTCAGAAGGACGACGCGTGATAATGGCCACGCACGATCCGGCCCGCCAGGACCTGATGAGAACGCTCCAGAAACTTGGTTTTCGGGAGATCGAGATCCGTTTCGCGAAGCGTGTCGAGGTTGACGGATTCATTGATGAGGTTCGCCGGCGCCGCAAGGGAGATTTTGGAAAGGCGGCGGAAGGCATGCTCGCGTTTGACCTGGGCGCCTCCGTGGACGATCCTGAGCGCGCACTCTTTGACGAGGACGCGCTTGAGGCCGAGATCAATCGGTCGGCGCTCATCAACCTGTTCGAAGCAACGTTGAAAGAAGCCGTGCGTCAGGGTGCTTCCGACGTGCACATCTTCCCGAACGCCCGTAAAGAAATCGAAATTCGACTGCGGATCGACGGTGAGCTTACCAGTTGGCACATTGAAGACCGCGTCCACCCGGAGGCGTTCCTCGCGGTCGTGAAGGACAACAGTATCAACGTAGATCGATTCGAGCGGGAGCGTGCTCAGGACGGGTTCATACAGAGAGAGATCGACAATGCGCTCATTCGGTTTCGCGTATCGGTGCTGCCGATCGCGAACGCCGAAATGACGGTTCGATCAGAGAGCATCGTTATCCGGATCCTCGACGACCGAAAGGTCATCAAGGATCTGCGAAAGCTCGGTCTGGCAGAGAGTGCACTCGAGCGTTTTGAGTGGGCGATACACCAGCCGTACGGGATGGTCATTCTAACGGGTCCCACTGGTTCCGGAAAGAGCACGACTCTCTACGCGGCTCTGAGTCACGTCGTCACACCGAAAGTCAATGTGCTGACGGTGGAGGACCCCGTAGAGTATGTTATCCCCGAGGTGCGTCAGGTGAAGCTGAGCCACAAGCTCTCACTGGATCAAGCCCTCCGCTCAATACTCCGACACGACCCGGACATTGTCATGGTCGGAGAGATGCGCGACAAGGATACGGCCGACCTGGCCATCAAGCTGGCGAACACGGGTCACCTGACGTTCTCGACGCTTCATACGAACGACGCCCCAAGTTCGATAAGCCGACTCTACAAGATGGGCATTGAACCGTTTCTGATCGCATACGCGATCAACCTCGTTGTGGCACAGCGATTGATCCGAACAGTCTGCCAGGACTGCAAGGCGCCGGCGACGTCTATTGAGAAGAGCAAGCTGTCGCACCTTGGATTCAGGCCCGAAGAGCTAGACAAGATTACGTTCTACAATGCGACGGAAGGAGGTAAGTGCAAGACGTGCCGGGGGGTCGGCTACAAGGGGCGTCGTGCCATTACGGAGACGATGCCGTTCACGCCTGAGATCCGGGAGATGATTGTCGAAGCTGAGGAGGCGATCGACGAGGCGGCCCTCGGAAGACTTGCGATCAAGCAGGGAATGCTGACGCTGCAGGATAGTGCACGTGCAATGGTCATCGCAGGCGAGACGACGATCGAGGAGATGTCGCGCGTCGTATTCAGCGGCCTGTAGCCTACTGCGAAAACGAAGAAAGGGTCTCCACAAACTCGTGGGGACCCTTTTCAGCTACTCATCGGAATGTAAATGTGCGCGTCTACTCTGCGGGATCGACGTGCACATACTTCCGATCGCGGTGGCCTCGCGTGAATCTCACGTGGCCTTCGGCGAGTGCAAAAAGCGTGTCATCGCCACCACGTCCAACGTTCGTGCCGGGATGGAATTTGGTACCCCTTTGCCGAACAAGAATGCCGCCCGCCTTGACGAATTCGCCGCCGAAGGTCTTGATGCCGAGCATTTTGGGTTTGGAGTCGCGACCATTCTTCGTCGACCCCATTCCTTTCTTATGTGCCATTATACCCTACCTGCAAATTGCCCCAGCTGGACTAAGCGTCTCTACTTGGCCTTGATGGATGATACTTCAATCTGGGTGTACGGTTGACGATGTCCGTTTTTCACCCGGTAACGCTTTCGGCGTTTCTTCTTAAAGACGAAAATCTTGTCAGCTTTGACCTGACTCAACACTTTTGCCTTGACGGAAGCGCCTTTAAGGACCGGTGTTCCTACCTGGACATCATCGCCATTAGAGAGCAAGAGCACTCGGTCAAAGGTAAGTGACTTGTCAACTTCGACGTCTTGGCGTGGTACGAAGAGCCGGTCGTTTTCCTGGACGCGGTATTGCTTTCCAGAAATTTCTACGATCGCATACATGAGTTTCTCTACTTTGGAGCGCCGGATTGGCTACCGACGCGAGAGCGGGAGGATGGCGCGAGTTCAACGCGCATATTCAGCCACCTAAAGTATGAATAACTACCGGCCCAATCAATCTCTTTCAGTGAATGGATATCGAATTGCCGATCTCTGGTGAACGTATCAGACCGGGGAAACTGGTCTGCGTTGGCCGGAATTACGCTAAACATGCTGCAGAGATGCGGAGCGAGGTTCTTGCCGAGCCGATGCTGTTTCTCAAGCCTTCCACCGCGCTGGTTCCGGACGGAGGCGAGGTCGTTATCCCTTCCGTGACGAACGACGTTCACCACGAGGTGGAGCTGGTCGTGGTCGTCGGGCGTGATTCGCGCGCCGTATCCATTGAAGAAGCGAGTGAATGTATCGGAGGATACGCTCTCGGCCTCGACATGACTGCCCGGGATCTCCAGTCTAAGGCCAAGAAAAGCGGACACCCGTGGTCCGTTGCGAAAGGCTTCGACACGTTCGCACCATTGGGGTCTATAGTTGCGCCAGGCGCCGTCGGCGATGCAAGTGATCTTACCCTGGAATTGCGGGTCAACGGCCGCCTTGTCCAATCCGGGAATACGAGGGATATGATATTCTCGCCCGCATTTCTGATTCACTACGTCTCACTGATCTTTACCCTGGAGAAAGGGGATTTGATCTACACAGGTACGCCCGAAGGGGTGGGTCCCGTGGTCGCGGGTGATCTCCTTGAAGCGACGGCGATCGGATTGCCATCGCTTACAGTCACGGTGGCAGGTTAGCCTGGAGCCTGGAGACGACGAGCGAGCAACCGATCAACGAGTTCGCCGGGCGACTCTCGCCGGCGAACCAGCCGCGCGCGTCCATCCTCGTCAATGTATACCTCGGCTGGTGCAGGTCTGAGATTGTATTCGGAGATCATGGAACTGCCGTACGCTCCCGCATCGAGTATCCCGAGGATGTCGCCCTCGCGAGCCTCCGGCAAGGATCGATCGCGAGCGAAGAAATCGCTCGACTCACAGATGTTGCCGACGATTTCGTAGTTGTGACGCTCTCCATCCGGGTTCGACAGATTCACTACCTCGTGATACGCGCCGTACATCGCCGGCCGGATCAGGTGATTCATACCCGAATTGGTGCCAACGTATGTATGTCCGTGACTGGATTTGATCGTATTGACCTGCACGAGCAGGGCACCTGCCTCGGCCACAAGATATCTCCCGGGTTCCATCCAGAGCTCGACCTTCCGGCCGGTGCGGTCCATAAAGGTCTTGTGTGCTTTTGATACGACCGATGCGAAGGTGTTGAGGTCCAGCTCATCATCGTCGGGGCCATAGGCGACACCCAGTCCGCCCCCGATGTTTACGAACTCCAGCGCCGGGAGCATCTCTGCCGCTCGATACAGGACTTCGAGCGACATGCGATACGGTTCTACGTCGAGATTGCCGCTGCCTATGTGCTGATGCAATCCCACAACGGCCAGACCGTATTTGGCAGCCACGGCGGCTACCGCCTCCAGATCCGAGATTGGTATTCCGAATTTGGAGTCGTAACCGGCGGTTATGACATGCCGATGATGGCCGGCACCGTACTGCGGGTTGATGCGGATCGAAACCCGGGATCCGGAATACTGCCGGGCAAAGTGCTCGAGCCTTGAGAATTCCCCAATGTTGACGACTACGCCCCTGGACACGGCGTAGTCCATCTCCTCGTTCGTCATGTTGTTGGCGGAGAAGAAGATGTCATTCGGATCAAAGCCAAGTTGGAGCGCGAAGGCGAGTTCACCGGGCGAGACCACATCGACACCGACACCATTATCGCCCATGAGCTCGACCACCTCAGGCAAGGCGTTGGCCTTGAGGGCATAAAGCAGCTTGTTCAGCGAGTTCCCAAGGCTCCTCCGCAATGCTTCGATTCGGCTGCCGATCGTTCGTGCGTCGGTGACGTATGTGGGCGTGCCGTAGCGGGTCGCGATGTCCAGCAAATCGGCCAATTGTCGTTTCTCTCTCATCCTACACATCCATTAACGTGACGACTGACCGGCATCATCCACTCACGCCCGGCCGCAGAGTTCGGTTATAATGTCAACGGCTCGTGACACGCCTTCCAGCGAGACATCGCGGTGTGCCGTAGCCCTGATCATGTCAGGACCCCAGGGTAAAACGAGGACGTTTCTGGAACGAAGCATCTCAACTACATCAAACGAAGTCCCTTCGAGCACATGGAAGGTCAGGATATTTGTCTGGATTCGATCGCGGTCAACTCGAAATCTCGGAATTCGTGCAAGCCCCTCTGCAAGGTGGCGGATCTTCTCGTGGTCATCTCCAAGGTTCTGCCGATGATGTTCCAGGGCATATGACCCTGCTGCCGCGAGTACTCCTGCCTGACGCATTCCGCCCCCGAACATCTTGCGATACCGGTGGGCCGACTTGATGGTATCAGCAGGGCCGGCGAGTAACGAACCGACGGGTGCACCCAGCCCTTTGGAAAGGCACACTGTGACCGTGTCGAATAGTTCGGCGTATCTCGCTTCCTGGATTCCGGTCGCGGCAGCGGCGTTCCAGAGTCGCGCTCCGTCGAGATGAAGCGACAATCCGGCGTCTCTCGCTGTCGCCGATACTTCGGCCATTTCTTGGATCGGAAATATGGTTCCGCCCGTGCGGTTGATCGTGTTTTCCAGGCACAGCAGGCGAGACGGAGTCTCCCAGTAATAGCCATGACGTATCGCAGCCGTAATCTGCTCACTGTGCACGACGCCCGCGTCGCCGTCCAGGACGTGAAGTTGAACTCCGGACAGCAACGCCGGCGCGCCGGACTCATAGTTGAAGATGTGACTCTGGCGCTCAACAAGAACCTCGTCCCCGGGACTGGTTTGAGATTTGATGGCAAGTTGATTCGCCATGGTCCCACTCGGCACAAATAGCGCGGCTTCCTTGCCAAGAAGTTCGGCTACGTCCTCCTGAAGCCGGTTGACAGACGGATCCTCTCCGAACACATCGTCGCCAACCTCGGCTGCGGCCATGGCGGCACGCATGCCGGGGGATGGCCTGGTAACCGTGTCGCTGCGCAGGTCGATCATCGAGTTTGCTGGAGTCATATCAGGCGGTCAGTAGCCCATCCGGTCCATCCGACGGAGGATGATGTTGGTGTAGCGGCCGTCAACTTGAGGCCGCCGCCGACGGGGATCCGGTAAACAGGACGCCATGGCGGCGGCCTGTCGTCTGGATATGTTACGTGAATCCACTCCATAGTGATGCCGGGCTGCTGCTTCGGCGCCGTATACGCCATCGCCCCATTCGACGACATTAACGTAGAGCTCGATGATTCTGTCCTTTGGGAGCAAGAGCTCGATCAAGATTGTGAGTGGCAACTCAAGACCCTTGCGAAAATAACTCCGGTGCGTCGTGAGAAACAGGTTCTTGGCGAGTTGTTGCGAAATGGTTGATCCACCCCGGCCCCTGCCTTCCCTCATGGCCGTCTCGATCGAGTCCCAGTCGAAGCCGCGGTGCTCAAGAAAGCGCCCGTCCTCGGCAGCTATGGCTGAAGTCAGGATGTGTGGCGAAACCTCGGACGCCGAACGGGGCTTGTAGGTCCGGGAATATTCACGACCGCCGATGAGAGCCTCGACGCGGCGCTGGATCTGGACGGTGGTCGTTGGAGGGTCGATCCACCGGTAAGTGATGATCAGCGTTGCGCAGAATCCGCAGTAGCTGATTAGTATGGCCGCCGCGACGACGATCAAGCGAACGACGCCACGCTTCAACCGCGTGCCGGGCGGATCGATCGTGCCCCGGTTCGTCATGGCGTGAAACCCCGCTCACGTCAGCGACTTATCCCGACTATCTCGAAGCTTACGTTGCCTGCTGGAACCTGAATCTCTACGACGTCGCCCACGGCTTTTCCGAGAAGCCCTTTTCCGATAGGACTGGTTACTGAGATCTTCCCCGACGCAAGGTCCGCCTCTTGCGCGGAAACCAGCGTGAACGTGTTGGTCGTTCCGTTGCTTCTGTTCTTGACTTCCACACGCGACAGGATGAAGGCCTTGCTATCGTCTACCTTCGATTCGTCCACGATCCGTGCGTTCGCAATGACATCGGCAGTCTTAGCAATCTTCGCTTCCAGATGCCCTTGCGCCTCTTTGGCCGCGTCATATTCGGCGTTTTCGGACAGATCACCCTGGGCACGCGCTTCGGCGATCTCGTCTGCGATTCGCGCCCGCTCTTTGGTGCGGAGAAAATGGAGCTCTGCTTTGAGCCGAATCAGGCCATCTTCGGTGAGGTAGATGGGTTTCGATGAACTCATAACGGCGGAATATTGCTTGCTATCGTGGCCTTTGAGGGATGTCTGTACCGCGCACAAAAAACGAATCGCCACAGTCGGTGAGTCGACGGCGGCGGCAGGTGGTCGCAAAGCGCGGATGTTCCAGATTTCAAATGAACACAGTCTCCGCGATAAAGATCCGATTCGGGCGTCTATTTGTGAGTACTTCAGCTCACCAACCGACGCGCCCGGACGTTGGGGGGGCGGTGGCAAGTCGAGCGGCGCTCGATGGAGCCGCGTGTGTCTCGGATGATTGGTCCGAGTCGCTGATATCTTCAAGGTGAAACAGCCTGCGAGCGGTCCGATAGGATTTCGACCAGTAGGATTCGCTGAGGTGCGAAATCATCACTCCGCTGCTAGACGATGCATGT
Source organism: Rhodothermales bacterium (assembly GCA_013002345.1). Taxonomy (NCBI): domain Bacteria; kingdom Pseudomonadati; phylum Rhodothermota; class Rhodothermia; order Rhodothermales; species Rhodothermales bacterium. The sequence continues at coordinate 8,117 of JABDKH010000196.1, read as the reverse complement.
GCAAACTCACCATCTCCCAGGTATACTCCTACGTGATCACTTCGAGCGGGGGTGCGGAAGAAGACCAGGTCTGCCGTCCGTAGATCTGTCCGTTTGACTTCGGATCCGACGCGCATCTGGGCCCGGGTGGTCCGAGGCAAGGACTCGTCGAAGGCATCGCGCATGACGCGCCGTACGAATCCAGAGCAGTCGAATCCGGAGGCGTCCGTGCCGCCGTAGCGGTACGCCGTACCCAGCCATCGATTTATCTGCGAAACGAGCTCGGCTTTCGCGTCACTGACATCCTCCGGAAGGCTTCGTACCGGAACGGAGTCTTCATTGGGCTCTGCAGAACGCGATGCGCCGGCGCCGCTGCAGCCCGCAACGAGCAGTACGACAACCGCAAACGACAGGGACGCTAGATGGTGGTGTATCATCACTTAAGTCCGGAGAACGATGAATGGGCCCGCCGGGCACGAACCCTCCATTCTTGCATTATCGGCGCTTCATATCGCGTGTTAACCGGTAGTCGACTCGCCAGGATCAATCCTGACCGCTATCACGTTATCGGGGAGCGCTCGTTTTTCGCTCACCTCAATTGCTTGCAGATGCCCTATCCCGAAGCTCTCGTTGCCCCCATGCGCGAGGAACTCACCCGGCTTGGAATCAACGAACTGAAGACACCTGAAGATGTTGATGCAGTTTTTGATGCCCAGGATGATACGTCGACCGTACTCCTCGTCGTGAACTCAGTGTGTGGGTGCGCCGCAGCCATGGCACGGCCGGCGGTTGCGCTCGCCAGACAATCTGGCAATAGCCAGCCAGACACGTATGTGACAGTGTTCGCCGGGCAGGATCTGGAGGCAACGGCGCAGGCGCGCTCGTATCTCCCCGGAATCCCGCCGTCATCACCGTTTGTCGCGCTGTTTCGTGGCGGAGACCCGGTGTTCGTCCTTGAGCGCAGGCACATTGAAGGCCGTAGCGCGTCCGCCATCGGCATGGATCTGGTGGAAGCGTTCGACGCCTTCTGTGGCTCCGGTGCTAACGGGCAGTCTCGATCGGCTCCCACTGAGCCTGACGGCGAACTTCCGGACACGTTTCGCTCGATCCTCTGATCGCGTCCGACGTGCTCGTGTCCGCTCCACGGCCGCCCTCGGTTCCTCTTCGAGCGACCGGCAGCACCGTTGACGGTGACGGTTTTCGAGAGGATTCGTAGGTTGGGGCACATGTGGATGTTTGGCCGGGAACCGGGTCGCGTCAACCGTTAGTCTCTCATGGAAGAAATCCTCATCGGCGTTGTTGGCGTAATCGTGCTGGGGATTGTCGCTCAGTGGCTCGCCTGGCGTTTCAAACTGCCATCCATTCTGCTGCTGCTTGCGTTCGGATTTGTCGCGGGCCCGATAACGGGACTGCTCCCGTCGGAGTCGTTGCAAGGAGACTGGTTGTATGCCTTCGTATCGATCTCCATCGGAATCATTCTGTTCGAGGGTGGCCTCAGCCTCCGGCTCTCCGAACTTCGTGAAGTCGGGACATCGGTCCTGAATCTGGTAACGATCGGCGTGCTGATTACCTGGGTGCTGGCGGGCATTGCGGCATACTTCGTCGTCGGATTTCCTCTGGGCCTCGCGATTCTCCTCGGAGCCATTGTCACTGTGACCGGACCTACGGTGGTTGTTCCGCTCCTGAGGCATATCCGACCCACGGGCCGCGTGGGTGCGGTTGCCAAGTGGGAGGGAATAACGGTCGATCCAGTAGGAGCGATTCTGGCCGTGCTGGTCCTGGAGACCATCTTGCTTGTGGAGAGATCGGTCGTGGCCGGAGACGGAGCGGCGTTTTCGACGGTCGCATTCCACGCACTTGAGGGTCTGCTTCTGACGATAGCCACGAGTGTGGGCATCAGCGTTATCGGGGCCGCTGTTCTGATCTTCATGCTTCATCGGCGGCTCGTGCCCGACTATTTGCAGAGTGCGCTGGCGTTGGCAATTGTCGTTGGGACGTTTGGACTTTCAAACAGCCTGCAGGAGGAGTCCGGACTCCTGGAAACAACTCTGCTTGGCATCATGATGGCCAATCAGAAGTGGGTGAGGGTGCGCCGGATTTCTGAGTTCAAGGAAGACCTGCAGGTCCTCTTGATTGGAACGCTGTTCATTCTGCTGTCGGCGAAGCTGGATGCGAGCGCGCTGGATTATATGCTGCAGCCTTCCGCCCTTGCCTTTCTGGCGATCTTGATCCTGCTTGTTCGGCCGTTCGCCGTACTCATGTCGACGGTCGGTACGCCGCTTCAATGGGGCGAAAAACTCTTCCTGTCCTGGCTGGCCCCGCGTGGAATTGTGGCTGCGGCCGTGGCGTCACTGTTCGCTTTTCGACTGAGTCCCATCTATCCCGAACACGCTCCGGCGATCGTTCCGACCGTTTTCCTTGTCATTGTTGGGACGGTGGCCATCTATGGCCTCACGGTGCCGCAGTTGGCACGAAAACTTGGCCTTGCTCATCCGAATCCGCAGGGCGTACTGTTTCTGGGCGCTAACCTGTGGGTTCAGCGAATGGCGATGGCAGTACGTGAACTTGGTTTTGAGGTGATGCTGATAGACGCAAATGCCGAGAATGTCGCGGACGCCAGACAGCGCGAGCTCCCGGCGGTCGTCGCGGATGCGCTCTCCGAGACCATTGTCGACGACCTTGAGCTAGGTGGAATAGGTCGCTTCCTGGCACTCACACCAAATGATGAAGTCAACTCTCTAGCGTGCCTGAATTTCTCAGAGATCTTTGAGACCAGCGGGATTTTACAGCTTGCTCACAGATCGGAATCGGATGAGGTTACTGATTCTACGAGCACACTTGCTCAACACCTCCGCGGCCACGTTCTCTTCGGAGAGAGCAGAGGCTATGCCGACCTCGAGAAACGGTTCACAGCTGGAGGCGAGATTAGAACGTTTCATTTGACGACAGCACTGCCGTTTGAGGATTTGCTCAAGCGATATGACGACGATCTGATCTTGCTTTTCATTGCGCGAGCGGAGCAGCTGCACATCGCATCGGCCGACAAGCTCGTTACGCCGATGCCAGGTGACCGGGTAGCGGTGTTCCTTCCACCGTTTGCGAAGGCGCGGGACTTCGAAGACCAGAGTCAGTTTGACCGACTCGTCGCGAACGCGCTTGTCATCGATCTGGATGAACCGCTTCCGTTTGAACGACTCACAGAGCGTGCTGCATCCATGTTTGCCCAGCGACTTCCTGTCACTGCGTCGACGCTCATGTCGGGCTTCATGCAGGGGGCTCGATACGGCGCCATGCCCGTGGCTGAAGGGGTCGCACTGCCCCATTATCGTCTGCCGAATATTGAGCAACCCGAGTTGCTTGTTGTGCGGTGCAAAAAGGGCCTGACGATCAGCATGGAAGACGTGTCTGATGACGCATACACGGACCTGACGAAACCCGTGTATGCGATGGTCTTTCTTGTGAGCCCCCAGGAACATCCGGGAAATCATCTACGGATCCTGGCCAGTCTGGCGAGTCGCATCGACGACGAAGATTTTATGCCGAGCTGGCGAAATGCAGTGACGGAGCAGGAAATCAGAGAGAGCCTGCTTGATCCGGAGCGATTTCTGTTCATCTCGGTCGCTGAGGATTCTCGGGCAAGCCGGTTTGCGGGCAGGCAGGTCAAGGATCTGGATCTTCCCGTTGACTCCACCGTGTCGCTTATCGAGCGTTCCGGTTCGATGGTCGTACCGACACAGCAGACGATCATTGCGCCGGGCGATCGTCTCACAGTCACCGGTGAGCCTCCAGCCATCCTGCAGCTCAAGGACCAACTCGATCGGAGCGACTCTAAAAGCCAACCGGTCGACGCGACGCCGGACCCCGGCCCGTAAGATCGGCGTCGCTTTGTGACGCGGGCTTGAGATTGTCGGTGCGTTTGGGTGGCCCTTCGTCAGGCCTCCGGCGGATCTTCGGCCGTCGTGTCGGAGCGAATCGAAAAGAGAGTTGCGTCCAGTCTGTGAAGCACGAGAACGTAGGCAAGTACAGCGAGAACCGTCACTGCCGAGACGGACGGGGGATTGAGAAAGCGGGAAGCTCCCCAGATGACCGCGAGAAAGGGCAGGGATATCGCAGCGAAGCGGGCGAATCGCCTTAGTGCCTGCAGAACGGACCAACCGGACAGTCTTATCATCCAGAAAATCTGTAACAGGCTCAGGGCGGCACCGGTCAGTCCGAACAGCGCGATGGCGAGGACCTCACTACCGGCAATTCCACCGATGATAATTGATGCTGCGCGGGTTACTAGCAGCGCGGCGTTGTAGAACAGCAGTTCTCTTTGCTTCTCGAGTACGTCGAACAGTCTCGACAGGGGAGCGGCAAGGAGCAGGAAGAATATCCACGGTGCCAGGAATTGCGCAAAGGTGCCGGCCTCACGCCAGGTCTCCCCGAAGACGACGGAGAAGAGATCCGGCCCGACCACCACAATCGCCGCCAGAGGCAGCGTGGCGATAGCGGCCAGGCGGGTCACGACACCCTCCGTAATGTCCGCCAACCTGTTCGTGCGAGCAGCGTCCGACGCGCTGACGTAATACACCTGTGCGACCGCCGTTCCCAGCAGCGTTAGCGGTACGCCGAGTGACGCGTATGCAATCGAATACTGCCCGAGCACTGCTGCGTCAAAGAAGAAGAGCAGTAAGAGCGCGGGCGTCTGAACTGACGCGACGTTGAGAGCCGAGGCGGGAGCCCCGAACAGGGCGAATCGACGGTAGCGACGCGCCACTTTCCGGATATCCGCCAGACGCATGGAAAGCGTTTCCAGTTTGCGCTTGCCGGCGAAGCCGCGGTAAGCAAGAACGACTGCCTGGACGGTCTGTCCAGCGATGATCCCTCCGATCAGTCCTCCGGCACCGGCATCCATCGATCCGGCTGCGACCTGGGACGGCGTGCACGTGAAGGCATACGCCACACGTCCTGTCGCCACGCCGGAGAAGATCCTCAGCCTTGTGAGCCAGGAGTCAAATACGCGGATGGTTCCAACAAGGAGAATGCTGAGGGGAAGCCAGACGAGATACTCGGCCGCCTCCGGGTTCTTGAGGAGTGCAGCCAGTCCCGAACGCATTGGTAGCAGCGCGAGAATAAACAACCCAAGCGCCAACGTTACCGAAACGCTGGCACCCACCAGTGACCACGCATCGCGATGATCCTGAGGAAGTACGACCGCATCGTCGAACTTGCCGGTGGACATTGACGACAGGACAGCCACCGACGCGATGTAGAAGCCGAACATGCCGAATTCTTCCGGAGTGAACAGGCGCGTCAGGACCGGACGCGCGAGATAGATGACGAGTTGTGCTAAAACCGAACCGGAGAGAAGCGTCAGAACCGGCTTTACAAGCTCGCGCATACATCGATGTGGAGAGTACGGGGCAACCCGGGCATTCGCTCAGGAGTCCGCGGCAGCACTGGACCGGATGAGGCGATACACAACCCACGCGCTGTCGCGGTATGAAACCTCAAACGGCACGTCGTCTGTCGTGGAACTGCGGTGGACAAGATAGTCCACTCCGTAGGTATCCGCGACCTGCGACCAGTGGCTCCATGTCTGAGCGTAATAGGAACTGTCGAGTTGCAGTCGAAGACTGTGGCTAGTAGCTGGCTGCGGAACGGGCGCGACCGTCCTCAGTCGGGCGTACCACTCCATCATGTCGGGTGGTGCAAACGGGACAGCCGCGTAGTTCACAACGATTGCTCGCTGGCCATGACTGCGGAGAGAGCTGTTTGAAGGCGGGACCACAAATAGAGCATTCAAGGGCGAAGAGTCTCTTGCCCATGCGTCGAGGCCCGATTCCGAGTGTTCGCTCCATAGTCTGGCGTACAGGACGTCCGCTGTATTCGGCAAGATGGAGCCCAGGATCGACGCCATGAAAACGGCGGCTGAGGCTCCCGCGACGATCCATTGCACACGGTAGTCGCGAACCCAAGACCTCGAATAAAGCAGCGACTCCGCGGATGTCGCAATCAGACTGATCAACAGGAGCTTGCCGATGACTGTCAGCTTGAAGACCTGGAGTTTGACCACAATATCTACGGGAATTACTTCGGTCATGAACCAGGAGGCAAGGCACATAGTCGCAATTGCCAAGAGGATGATTCCAGGCGCCGGTTGTGAAGGTGTTTGCGATCGCCGCCCACGTAGAAACGCAAGCGCAAGGGCGACGACGACAAGGAGCCCCACCCTCGCCCATGAGCCAAAAGAAAACGACGACGGGACGTAGTGGTGGGGCGCGCGAAACTGCGTGAGTATGAACAGAATTGAGGGAGAAGTGTCGGCTGCGGCGTCGCCCCCTAGACTCTGCAGGCCGATCGGTATCAGAACCGGCAGAGCGAGGACGGCTGCGATCGAGCTGAGGACTATGGCATGGCGCCAGCCGTTACGATTGCGTTTTTCCAGAATCACCGATAGAGCCAGCATCGCCGCCACCAGGATACCGACAAGCGGTTGAAACCAGCTCGCTACGCCAAGCAGAACACCAGCGAAAGCATACCGACGCCGGAAGAAGCACAGCAGAGCAGGCAGTGCCCACGCCCACGCCACCATCTCCGGGACTAGCATCGTATAGACCAGGTCATTCCCGCCCAGCGTCCACTTCGGCGTCAGGCAGAGTGCCACAACAATGGCGGCAGCGCTTGCAAGACTTCCTCCACCCAGGACTCTGACGAGGCGATCGATTCCGATCGCAATCGCAACCCAGGATGCGACAAAAAGTGCTGCCACGGCGAGATGCGGCGGTAGCGCGACGCAAATAATCCGGAGCAGCCAGACAAAAAACGTGCGGACGCCAATCTGAGATGTCTGCGTACCGACAAACCAGTCCTCAGAAAGGAGGCTGTCGTCCAGCAGGTGCAACAGGTACGGCACGAATTCGTCCTGGTCGCCAGAACCCCAGGAGTAGTCGTATCGAAAGATCCAGATTGCGAATGCCGCAAGTACAGTCGAGAGTAGTACGAGCCACGTTGGGGCTTCGGCGACGGATCGAGTAGGACTAGCGGCTTTCGTTGACATCACCGACGCTACCGGAATCTGTTTCTGGCTGCGAGCAGGGAATCCAGTAGCCACGACCGGGAGGAGGCCATCCTGGTGTACTCGTGCAACGTCGGGCCGAAGCGACGCTTGAACTCGGCAATGGAAGGCGTATTTGCGCCCAGAAAATCGAAATCGGTGAGGCCGCTTTCACGCAACACCTGCAGCACATGACCGATCATAACGGTCATGCCGGGCCCCGGCATACTTCCGGCGATCCAGTAGAAGGCCATGCCGCCGTGTTGAAGTACCACCAGTCCGGCTTCGGAAACGTTGGAGTCACGGTTGGTGGCGAGAAATGTTCGTGTTGACACATCACCTGGCGGCTGATGCGCGAACTCGGACATTGCTCGTTGATCGATGGGCAGTGGACGTCCCGCACGAGCGTACGAGTTCCAGCAGAGCTGAACCGCCGTGGCGGTGTCGGCCGTTTCTTCGACTCGATACGACTCGACGTTCTTGCGATACAGGCGTCGCGTTCCAGCCGACCAGGTTGCCGTAATGTCAGCTGTCAGCTTTGTCAGGTCCAATCGATACGTGTACAGAGGTGTGGAACCCCAGGCATCGTTCGAAACGAGCGGGGTGACGTCAGCGGTAAGATGAAGACTCACACGATGATACCGACGGGCCATGCACGCAAGTGCCGACTCGATGGCGGCACTCCGTACCGCGACCGGGGCGTCCGTCGGGATCAGTACCGGTGAGGTAGGGCAGAATCTTGGAAGGATGGCGTCGCGGAAGGGTCCGATTCGTCGGAACGGAAGGATGGCGCCGAACTGGTCTTCGTTGTCGACAGAGGTGACCAGGACCTCGCACTGTAACTGCTGAACGTGGGAAAGGCCGGTAACGAGATCAAAGTCATCGAAAGCTCCGCGAGTCGGGCAGCGGCTTTGCATTTCTTCCCACCGCTCGCGAGCCTCGGGCGAATGAGCGGAAAGTATGGCGTCCTTTGCGCTAGGCATGAGGCCTGCGGGGCTAAAGGATGTAGTGACTCAGATCCCGGTCCTCGACGATCGAAGCGAGTCTCGTCGTGACCGTCGCCTCATCAATATTGATTTCCGCGAGATCCATGCTGTCT
>JABDKH010000195.1 GCA_013002345.1 Rhodothermales bacterium | reverse complement strand
TGAATACGCTCAGCGTGCCGACAGCACTGCTCGCCGCATCGCTACGAGTCTTGCTCGTCGTGCCGCACAAAAAGGGACAGTATCCAGGTCATGCAAATCAGCAGAAGCGCGAGATACGAGGCCCCATCGCGATACCACTTGAGATGCACGTGGTGATCGGTGACCCGTACCGCGTTGTCCTCTACAAAGACGCCACGTACGGAAACGGTCGACGGGGACGAGATCATCAGATCTTTCGCCTCAAGGTATTCACCTTCCGGACCCTCGATGCACCACTGATCCCCGCACCGGAGAACGTTCGCGCGGTCAAACTCGACGTATTCACCTACACGATCACTATCCGATAGGGTTGCAAGGGAGTGGTTGTCGGCGCGGCCATTCGCGGCCAGAAACAGTATCGGCAGCAGGAGATAGGCAGACCCAAGCAGTGGTAGGGCGAGCGCTCGGCGGCCACGCGGCAATACAAGTCCGGGCCGGGTTCGCGAACTTGTCCGCCAGTTCACACTGAGAACCACCAGACCGAGAATCGTCAGGACTACACCGAGAATGCTTTCCGGCCAGAAGAAGCCCCAGTTTGACATGTGCCATGAAGCAGGCGCCAAAAAATGGACGCCATTCGCCCACTTGATCTGACTGGCGTCAAGTACGAGGTGCAGGACGGTATTCGTACCGAGGATCAAGAATGTCTTCCAGTACGCTCCTGCAAATGCGGCGATCACGCCGCATAGCACGAGGCAGCCCAGAAGAGACGCCTGAAAGTCGACATAGTATCTGAGCGCGAATGGGTCTACGCTGGGCGCAAACGCCACCACTGCTCTCTGAAGAATCCACGGAAAGTCCGGGACTACGCAGCCAATGTAAACCCACTTCAGGTCCACGTCCTTCCATGCCAGTCTCGATACCAGACCCTGAACTCCAACGTGGGCAAGCGTATTCGGCATAGAACTACAACTTGAAACCTGGTGAGTGACCGGAGTGTCAAGCCGACCAGTGGCTCAGCCATCGCTCAAACGTTCTGGCAGTCCGATTGCCAGGCCAAAACCGCGGGATACGATATCTACTCGTGCGAGTTCGAAAGACATCGTTATGACTTACGCAGGCTGCCGAATATCCCGCCGGGCCGAGTAGCCGTTCGGTGGCGGACGACCACGATCCGTTCGGGTACGAGAATAACTCGACGGGTCTTCCGATCACAAGTTCTATGTCCCGTTTGCTCTGCGCGATCTCCACTTCTTGATCCCTGGTCGACAACTCCGGGAGAATGGGATGAGAGACCGAGTGAGATCCTATGGTTATCAGTTCACAGGCTGCGATGTCCTTCAACTCCGACTCGGATATGACGCGAGCGGTTGGCACGGCTCCTTCGGGCACGTCTGCCCATCGCTCGATCTTCCCAAGCCACATATCGCGATCGTCCGACGTCATCGTTAGCAGGGCCTGGTACAGTGACTTCACCAGGTGACCGCGTCCGGTGGACGTGTCCCAGCTCGGGTCCTGCTTCCTCCGCGTGTTGGTCGGCATGTCAAAACCCGGAATCGGGAGATCTTCCAGGGATGGAAGGACATCTGGAAAGCACACCAGCCGCTTCAAGCGATCCCACCACAGCTCCTTGCCGAAAGCACCCGACGGCACGAACACGGTCGCAGGTACTTCGTAGCGTTCCAGAAGCGGCCGGACGACATCAACAATTTCGGCGTACCCATCATCAAACGTGACCACGACAGATCGTGCCGGTTGGTTACTTCTTCGGACGGACTCGACGGCATTCGACAGTGTAATTGTCCTGGCGCGTCTTTGCAGAGTCTCGAGATGCTGCTCGAACCGATCGGGAGCAACACAGATATCGAAGAAATCCTCATCGGGATCCGCAACGCGGTGATATCCCAGCACGAGTGCTCCTCCGGTCAGCCGGCTGCGAATCCACCGGCCGGTGAGCCTGGCCTTCTTTGCGCCCGGAATTCTCACGTCGTTGCGACAGGCTTGGCTGCGCGAACCGTGATGATGACCTGATAGTCCGGATCGTGGTGTTCGAGCTCTCGTTTCCGGAGTTCACCGGCCGAGATACCATGAAGAAAGGAGATCGCGCTCAAGACATTACCGTAGGCCTCAACTTCAACACAATTTGATGGAAAGCGATGTTCGAAAAGACGTCGAGCAGAAGCCGTGGTGAAGCTCCAGAAGGATCCCCATCGATCCATGTCATACGGGCTAATCCTGCTGATACCGGGGAGTGTTACGAGCACGACGCCGCCCGGTTTTAGTATCCGAAGGACGGTATCGACGGCGGGGGCCAGGTCAAACACGTACTGAAGCGTCTGTGTGAGTATGATGCAATCAAACGATCCGGATGGGATGTGATCTGATTGGGCAAGATCACCGATGATGGTGACCGGTTCGCGATTCTCTGCGACATGTAGCACGTCGATCTTGGTCACGGCGGCACCGCCGTAGCGCCGGGTGTACATGTCCGTGCCGATCTCCAACACATGCCCGCGAACGTCGGTGGCATTCGCGCTGAGGAATCTCTCGATGTAGTATCGATCAACGGCGCCTCCGCGCTCCAGCCCAAATGTCGAGCTGATCGGCTTGACTCTTCGAAGGTTGCCAAATCGTACCAGCCCGACGGGCGGCCAACGCGTCAGTCGCACGAGTTTTCGGCGAGCGGATAAGGGGAGTACGCGTCTTGCAATCGTCGCCGCACTGTCAAATAGACTCACGGTTTCTGTGGTTTCTTTGCGCTGGATTCAAACAGACCGAGCAATGGTTCCAGTTGGGGAAATAAGCGACCAAGGTCGCGACCTACGCCGAGAGCCAGCCTCCGATCCAATATGAAGAACAGAATCCCCATCGCCAAGATGGAGCTTGTTGCCGACAGAACGACCCCGGCATGTGACGGTAATCTGCCGTAGATCCAGATCGCGATAAGTGACCCAGTAACCCCAACGACAACAACCGATGCGAGGATTCTCCCGAGTCCTCGAAAGGGATCAGGAATTACCTGTTTGACGAACAGCCCACTCATAACCTGCGAGATGGCGATAGCCGGAACCCAAGCCAGGGCGGCCCCATTCACTCCCCACTTCGTGGCAAAGAACCAGACAACCGATATCAGTGTCACGGCTTGGACAAACTCAATCACCGCCACCCCTTTCGGCCGCCCGGCGCCCTTCAGTATAGGTGCCACGTTCTCTCCAAGCAGGCTGATGATACTCACCGCGGCCAGAATCTGTATGATCGGGACCGTGCCGTGCCATTTCTCTCCCAGCGCGAATTCAACCAGCCCTGGACTGAGCGCAATCAGGAGAAAGCAAGGGGGTACGAGCAAAGCAGCCGAACTGGCGAGGACCGATCTGAATGTCCGGGCCAGGTCAGCCCGCGAATCCTGAAGTCGAGAGTAGAGGGGGAACGTTACAGCACCCACTACATGGCTCATCACCTCGGATGGAATAAACGCGAGGCTTGCAGCCAGATAGTACAGACCGAGTTCGACAGTACCGAGTTGTCTGCTGATGACAAGGCGCAGTATGGCACTCGATATAAGCGCGGCGATTCCGGCTAGAAAGATCCACCGACCGAAGCGTATCAGACTCCCGGCAGCCTCAGGATTCAACGAAATGCGAGGACGGTACGGTGCCAGGACGTAAGAAAGAAGAAGCGACGTCGCGGGGCCGGCGAGAGCGCCGGCAACGAGCGCCCAGACCCCCAGAGACGGGGCGAGGACAATTGCAACTACGGTGTTCGAAACGGCTGCAGGTAGCCGAATCAGGGTCACAGACCTGAAGTTAAGCTGTCTAATGAAGTCCACGACACGAATACTGGCGAGGGCTTCCAGCATCGGCTGCAGTGCGAGAACCCGCATCAGGGCGGCAGCCCGAGGATCAGAGAACAACTCCGCAATCAAAGGAGCGCATAGATAGATGAAGACTCCAATTGCGACCGCACGGACCATGCCGACGGTCCATGCAACATCGTACAGGCGGTCTTCCTCCCTCTCGCTCTGTACAAGCGCGGGTATCATCCCCAGATCCGTCAGGCGATTGGATACACCGATCGCGATCATTGCGATCGCAAGCAGGCCGAAGTCGTCCGGACTGAGCAGCCGTGCCAGCACCAATATCCGGATCAGAAAGACCAGCTTCGTGCCAACTAGCTGCGCAGCTTTCCAGGTAATTGCCGAGCCCGCACCTCGTGCACTGGGTCGTTCCATAGTCCTACCCCGAGTTGCGCAGTCCGTTTAGAATGCCTCCAGGGAGTCCGGCGAGATACGATCTACCCATGATGCGCAACTCGTTATTCCCCGTGAGGAGACCGCGGAGCATCGTGCGAAAGGCCCGAACGAAATGTATCGCGG